>CAZONS010000127.1:0-9247 GCA_964581195.1 uncultured Thiobacillus sp.
TCGAGGTGCGCTATCCGCTGATGGACGACGCCATCATCGATTTCTCCGGCGAAATCCCGCCCGACTGGAAAGTGAGGGGGCAATACCTGCGCTGGTTCTTCAAGACCGCCCTGAAGGGCTTCCTCCCCGACGAGATCATCGACAAGACCAAGCATGGTTTCGGCCTGCCCTTCGGCGTCTGGGCCAAGGACTACGCGCCGCTGCGCGAACGCATCGAGGACCGGCTCTCCGACTTCCGCAAACGCGGCCTGCTCACCCCAGGCTACGTCGACCACCTGCGCAACGAGCACATGTCCGGCCATGCCACTTATTTCGGCAACATGCTCTGGGTGATGCTCATCCTGGAAGAATGGCTGGCGGCGCGCGGGCTGTGACGACGGCTAGCGCCGGCGTTATGTCCCGCAGGGACGGTATTCCGCAGGGCCCGCCGGCCCTGCGCCGGCTCGGTCGGGTCGCCTACGAACCCACCTGGCGCGCCATGCAGGCCTTCACCGCCACGCGTGACGCCGACACCCCGGACGAAATCTGGCTGCTGGAACACCCCCCCGTGTTCACCCAGGGCCAGGCCGGCAAGCCGGAACACCTGCTCGCCGACATCGGCATTCCCGTCGTCCCCATCGACCGCGGCGGCCAGGTCACCTATCACGGTCCCGGCCAGGTCGTGGCCTATCTGCTGATCGACCTGAAACGGCGCGGCTACGGCGTGCGTGAACTGGTGCGACGCATGGAGCAGGCCAGCATCGACCTCCTGGCCGAATTCGGCATTGCCGGCGAACGCCAGGACGGAGCCCCGGGCGTCTATGTCGCCGGCGCCAAGATCGCCGCCCTCGGCCTGCGCGTGAAAGGCGGCTGTACTTATCATGGCCTCAGCCTCAACGTCGACCTCGACCTGGCCCCGTTCCGAGCCATCAACCCCTGCGGTTATGCCGGCCTGCAAGTCACCCGCATGCGCGATCTGGGTGTCGTGGCGAGCTGCGATGAAGTCGCCGAGCAGCTCGCCCGGCATTTGCTGGAAGCGCTCGCCTCGGACGGCTGAACCTGACCCACGCCACACTTCAGTGGGATGTGCCAAGCTCAATGCTTCCGAAGCCAGTCCTCAAGTTGCGGCGCCGACAGCGCTCCGGATACCCGATCCACCTCACGGCCGCCCTTGAACAAGGCCAGGGTGGGGATGCTGCGGATGTTGTGCTGGCCAGCCAGCCCCTGTTCCGCCTCGGTATTCACCTTGGCGAAACGCACCCGGCCCGCATAACGGCCCGCCATCTGGCCATAGGTCGGCGCGAACATCTTGCACGGCCCGCACCAGGGCGCCCAGAAGTCCACCAGCACCGGCAGGCCGTCGCGGGAGACGAACTTGCCGAAGCTGCCGGCGTTCAACTCGATTGGCGTCGCGGGCACCACTTCGGCGCCGCACTTGCCGCATTTCGGGTGGTGTTGCAGACGATCATCGGGCACGCGATTGACCGCGCCGCAGGCGGGACAGACGAGTTCCATGAGGTTCTCCGGAAAGATGCGAATGGCGAAGAAATGGCGGTCGGAGCGGGGAAATCAAGCCATGCCGTTGTGCCGCAGCAGCGCGTCGATGGTGGGCTCGCGGCCGCGGAAGGCCTTGAACGATTCGATGGCCGGACGTGAACCGCCCTGCGCCAGAATCTCGCTCCAGAAACGGTGGCCGACCTCGGGGTTGAGGACGCCGCCGACATGGCTGCCGGCTTCTTCCTCGAACAGGCTGTAGGCGTCGGCCGACAGGACTTCCGCCCATTTGTAGCTGTAATAGCCGGCCGCGTAGCCGCCGGCGAAGATGTGGCTGAAGTTGTTGGGGAAGCGGTTGTAATCGGGCGGGATGACGACGGCGACCCGCTTGCGGATCTCGCCCAGTAATTGCAGCGCGGTCTGTCCTTCCGCGAGGTCGTGGTGCAGGTGCATGTCAAACAGGGAGAACTCGATCTGGCGCAGGGTCTGCATGCCGGCCTGGAAGTTCCTGGCGGCGAGCATCTTGTCGAACAGCGCCTTCGGCAAGGGCTCGCCCGTGTCGACATGGGCGGTCATGTGCTTCACCACGTCCCATTCCCAGCAGAAGTTCTCCATGAACTGGCTGGGCAGTTCCACCGCGTCCCATTCGACGCCGCTGATGCCGGAGACGCCGAGGTCTTCCACTTTCGTCATGAGGTGATGCAGGCCATGGCCGAATTCGTGGAACAGGGTGATGACGTCGTCGTGGGTGAGCAGCGCGGGCTTACCGCCGACCGGCCGGCTGAAGTTGCAGTTCAGGTAGGCCACCGGCGTCTGCAGGCCGGATTCGGTCATGCGGCGGGTGATGGCGTCGTCCATCCAGGCGCCGCCGCGCTTGCTGTCGCGGGCGTGGAGATCCAGGTAGAACTGGCCGATACGGTTTCCGGCGGGGTCGGCGATGGCGTAGAACTGCACGTCCTCGTGCCAGAGCGGCGCCTGGTCGGGGGTGATGGACAGCCCGTAGAGGGTTTCGACGACGCGGAACAGGCCGGCGAGCACGTGGGGCTCCTGGAAGTACTGTTTGACTTCGTTTTCCGAGTAGGCGTAGCGCGATTCGCGCAGCTTTTCACTGACGTAGGCCATGTCCCAGGCACGCGGGTCTTCGAGACCGAGGGTCGAAGCCGCGAATTCGCGCAGTTCGGCCATGTCGCGTTCGCCGTAGGGTTTGGCGCGGGTCGCCAGTTCATTCAGGAAATCCAGCACCTGTGCCGGCGTCTCGGCCATCTTGGGTTCCAGCGAGACCTGGGCATAGGAGTCGAAGCCGAGCATTCTGGCGGCTTCCTGGCGCAGTTCCAGGATGCGGGAAATCAGCGGGGTGTTGTCCAGTTCCGCCGGGCCGAATTCCGAGGCACGGGTGGTATAGGCGCGATACATCTCCTCGCGCAGCGCCCGGTTGTCGCAGTACTGCACGATGGGCATGAAGGAGGGGGCCTGCAGGTTCAGTTTCCAGCCGGGAGTGTTGGCCAATGCGTCATCGGCCTCCGCCATCTCCCTGAACATCGCCATGGCGTCGTCGGGCACGCCGGCGAGTTCGGCCTCGTCGGTGATGAGCTTGCTCCAGGCGCGGGTGGCGTCGAGCAGGTTTTCCTCGAACTTGGCGGAAAGACTGGCCAACTCTTCCTGGATCGCCATGAATCGCGGCTTCTGATCATCGGGCAGGTCAGCGCCGCCCAGGCGGAAGTCGCGCAATTCGTTGTCGATGATCTTCTTGCGAGCGGGCGTCAGGTCGGCAAAACCGGGCGCGGCGGCGAGCGCCTTATATTGTTTGAACAGGCCTTCATGCTGGCCGAGTTCGGCGTAGTACTGGGTGATCTTGGGCAGGTTGGCGTTGTAGACCTCGCGCAATTCCGGGCTGTCCAGCACCGAATGCAGATGCGAGACCTGGCCCCAGGCGCGCGACAGGCGTTCATTGGCATCCTCCATCGGTGCCACGAAATCATCCCAGGTCGGAGCCACGCTCAACTGACGTTCCACCAGGGCGCGGTTCTCGGCCAGCAACTGGTCGATGGCCGGGCTGACGTGTTCGGGGCGGATCTCGGAATAACGGGGCAGGCCGGAGAAGTCGAGCAGGGGGTTCATGGCGGTCAGGGCGAGTAATGAATGACCGGGGAGATATTGGGGCGCCCCGGGCGACTACAATCCCCGGGATCTGGAAAGCCCTTCATGCGCAAGCTCTACCTCAGCAACCTGTTCCGCTATTACAGCTTCTACACCGGCGGCTTCGTCATGTTTCTGCTCGCCCTGGCGGTGGCGGAATACATGGGGACGCCGGAACAGTGGATCGGCTGGATCTTCATGTCGGCGACGGTGATGTTGTATGCCGGCATCGGCATCCTCTCCCGCACTTCGGACGTCGACGAGTTCTACGTGGCCGGGCGGCGGGTGCCGGCGGTGTACAACGGCATGGCCACCGGCGCCGACTGGATGAGCGCGGCGTCCTTCATCGGCCTGGCCGGTACCTTGTACCAGAAGGGCTACGACGGTCTCGCCTTCGTCATGGGCTGGACCGGCGGTTACGTCCTGGTGGCGCTGCTGCTGGCGCCCTATCTACGCAAATTCGGCCAGTTCACCATTCCCGACTTCATGGGGGCGCGCTACGGTGGCGCCGGTGGACGGGGCAACAGTGCCCGCGGCATCGCGGTGCTGGGCACCATCCTCGCCTCCTTCACCTACGTCACCGCGCAGGTCTTCGGCGTCGGCATCATCACCAGCCGCTTCCTCGGCATCAGCTTCGAGACCGGCGTCTTCGTCGGCCTCGGCGGCATCCTGGTCTGTTCCTTCCTGGGCGGCATGCGGGCGGTGACCTGGACCCAGGTGGCGCAATACATCGTGCTGATCATCGCCTACCTGATGCCGGTGGTGTTCATGTCCTACAAGGTCACCAACGTGCCGGTACCGCAGGTGGTCTACGGCGAAGTGATGGAAAAGATCGGCGAGCGGGAGCGGGAAATCATGGCCGACCCGGCCCAGGTCGAGGTGCGCGAGGCGTATGCCGCGCGCGCCGACGCCATCGCGGCCAAGCTGGAACGGATCGACGCCGCCGGCCCCCTGGCCAACGTCGGCGAGGCGAGTCGGGAACGCTGGCAGCGGGAGATGCAGGAGGCGCGGGAGAAATCGCGGCCGATTCAGCCGCATGGCGAGGCCTTTCCCGGCGAGACCGAAGCGGAGCGCGACAGCGCCCGCCTCAACTTCATCGCCCTCACTTTCTGCCTGATGGTGGGCACGGCGGCGCTGCCGCACATCCTGATGCGCTACTACACCACGCCCTCGGTGCGGGAGGCGCGCGAATCGGTGGTCTGGTCGCTGTTCTTCATTTCCCTGCTGTATTTCACGGCGCCGGCCTATGCGGTGTTCGCCAAGTACGAGGTCTACAGCAACCTGATCGGCAGCGCGATCATCGAACTGCCGTCCTGGGTGGCCTCCTGGGCCAAGGTCGGTCTGGTGGCGGTGGAAGACATTAACCGCGACGGCATCCTGCAACTGGCGGAACTGACCCTCAACCCGGACGTGATCGTGCTGGCGACGCCGGAGATCGCGGGTCTGCCCTACGTGGTCGCCGGCCTGGTGGCGGCCGGCGGCCTCGCGGCGGCGCTGTCCACCGCCGATGGCCTGCTGCTGACCATCGCCAACGCCCTCTCGCACGACGTCTACTACAAGATGATCGACCCCTCCGCCTCCACCGGCCGCCGCATCGCGCTGGCCAAGACCCTGCTCCTGGGGGTGGCGCTGGTTGCCGCCTGGGTGGCCTCGCTGCGTCCGGACAGCATCCTGTCGATGGTCGCCTGGGCCTTCTCCATCGCCGGCGCCTGCTTCTTCCCGGCCCTGGTCCTGGGCATCTTCTGGAAACGCGCCAATCGCCAGGGCGCCATCGCCGGCATGCTGGTCGGCATGGGCATCACCTTGTTCTACCTGCTCGGCGTCAAGTTCTTCGGCATGGCCAAATGGTTCGGCATCTCGGATATCTCCGCCGGCATCTTCGGCATCCCCGCCGGCTTCCTCGCCATCGTCGTGGTCAGCCTGCTGACGCCGCCGCCCGAAGCCTCGGTACGGGCCATGGTCGAGCACGTCCGCTACCCGGAAACGCGCAAGCCGTCGTAATCACGGGCGTCGACGCGCCCACATCCGTATACTTCGCCCCGGAGTTGGCCAGGCAGCCGCTGTGCGGTTCACCGCATGGAGGAAAGTCCGGGCTCCACAGGGCAGGGTGCCAGGTAACGCCTGGGCGCTATAAGTCGAAGGCGCGAGTCTTCGACCCAAGGCGACGGAAAGTGCAACAGAGAGCAGACCGCCGATGGCCGGTTGAAAGACCGGATCAGGCAAGGGTGAAACGGTGCGGTAAGAGCGCACCGCGGACGTGGCAACACGGACGGCACGGCAAACCCCACCCGGAGCAAGGCCAAATAGGCAGGCGCGTCTTCGGACATCGGCGGCCCGTCGAAGCCTGCGGGTAGGCTGCACGAGGCGACGGGCGACCGTCGTCCCAGATGAATGGCTGCCCACGACAGAACCCGGCTTATCGGCCGACTCCACCTTAATCCAGCGTCATCCCCCAACGGGGGGCGATCCGCCCATCTCACCGGGCTGTCATGTCGGCTCCGGCGCCTTCACGTCATTGCCGCCGGTCACTGTTTGGCGCGTCAACGACAGGCATCCAGCGCAGGGGCTCGCTCGGCCCGACCCGTTACGGACAGTCGTCCGGTGGTTCAACCCAGCCTGCCCATCCCCTGACGGGCCTCCGCGACATGCCGCTCCAATGCGGCCAGACAGCGGGCCCAGCCCGCTGTGAAGCGGACATCTGTGCGCATCCTGGCCAGATAGGTTGTGGCCAACGCCAAGGCTTGCCGCCAGGTGGCCGGAGGGATGTGGGAGCGCAGGTGGGCCGGGTTCAGGCTGTCGGGCAGATTGCCGCCACCGCCGGGCCTGAAGGCCATCGGTAGCATGTCGTAGGTGGGGGCGATCTGATACGGCCTGCCATGTTCCGAGACGAATGACAGATTGCCGTTATGCATGTCGGTATTCCCGATCAGGATGCCGAAGGCGTACAGGCGCGTCGCCACCGCGGCGGCCTCGGCGGTGATGACGCGGGCAGTCGCCAGACGGGCCGCCAGTTCCGGCCAGGTTGAAACGGCGTCGCCGACATACTCGGCATCGAGCGAGGTCAGCGAATGGACGGCACGACGGCCCAACGGCCCCACCCGGTCGAATCGCTCGACCTCCAGGAAACGTCGGGAGCCGATGTCCAGGATCCGGCTCTCGACCGCCGGCAGGCCGGCATCGCTCAGTACGCGGCCGGCAAGATGCTCGGCCAGCAGCAGATCGCGCCAGCGTCCAGTGACCTCGTTGTCGCTCCGGGCGGAGAACTTCACCAGGATGTGCCGACCGTTGTAGGCCACGAACTTCGGTTGTTCGCCGCCGGCCGATGAACCCGTTACCTCGCCGCGTTCGACGGCCCCGGCCAGGGCCGGATAGTCCGATTCCGCGATGGGGACAGGGAGGGGCGCCTGGAGGAAGCGCGCGTGGGCAATGTCGCCCAGCAGCAGGTTGCCGACCAGATCGTCTCCGTGATGGATCATCGCCCGCAGGGCATGGGCATCGGTCCACGCATCGATGTCAGCCGGAAGACCGAGTTCGGCGGCGAAGCTGATGGCAAATGCGCGGCCCAGGAAGCCGGCCGGGCGCATGTCCTGGACCCACCACGGCAGGCCGTCGGAATGCAGCGATGTGCCATCGTCCTGAAGCATGACGAAGCCCTCAGGGCGCACCGGAACCAACAGGCCAAGCCGCCGAATCCGCCCCTCGGCTGACACACGGTATACCGGCACCTCGGCAAAGCCACGGGTGGCATCACGCAACGCATATTGAATGGATCTGGCGGCACCGATCCTGACGATCTCGGGCCCCATGCCAGTGATGGCGCGGGACAGCGAGGGCTGACTAATTCCCATTAAATCAATGAGATAGCGCGCAGTGGTCGGGCCTTTGGCCAGGAGGGAGCGGATCTGCTCAGCGTGTGCGGCGGCCATTGTGAATAGATAAACGAATAGATAAGTGAATTGATTTTAGGTCGGCCACGCGTGGATTGGCAATCACCGTTCGGGTGAAGTTCAGGGGGGGCAGGGCCGAGCGACTGGCTTTGTCGCTCATCCTTGCCGGTCCTGGCCCGCTAGCAGCCTGTCGGACTTTGGTCGTCGATAGCGAAAATCGGCCCCGGCGAGCCCATTTTTTGCCGGATTTGCCGCCGCATAGTCACTCTATGGGGCAAGAAGCCGGTGAAAAAGGGGCCGTCGCGGTCGGCTGCAAAGCAACCGCACCCTAAGTCCAGGCGTTTCAACATGACTGACTACTCGTGCCGCAGCGCCTCGATCGGGTCCAGCCCGGCGGCGCGGCGGGCGGGGAAGTAGCCGAAGATGACGCCGATGGCGGCGGAGAAGCCGAAGGCCAGGAGGTTGATGCCGGGGTTGAACAGATAGGGCAGGTGCATTAGCCCGGCCAGGCCGATCGAGGCGAGGGTGGCGAGGGCGATGCCGATGAGGCCGCCGAGCGAGGCGAGCACCACGGCTTCGATCAGGAATTGCGAGAGCACTTCCCGTTCCAGGGCGCCGATGGCCAGGCGGATGCCGATCTCGCGGGTGCGCTCGGTGACCGAGACCAGCATGATGTTCATGATGCCGATGCCGCCCACCAGCAGGCTGACGGCGGCGACGGCGCCGAGCAGGGTGGTCATCACCTTGGTGGTGCCGGAGAGTGTTTCGGCGATCTGCTTGGTGTCCATGACGTTGAAGTCGTCGTCCTCGTCGTCGCCGATGTGGCGGCGCTCGCGCAGCAGGCGTTCGATCTGGCGCTGGACCTTGTCGCTGGACACGCCTTCCTTCACCGAGACCATCAGGCTGCGCACGTCCTGGTTGCCGGTGAGGCGGCGCTGCACGGTGCGCAGCGGCATGACGATGGTGTCGTCCTGGTCGGAGCCGAATGACGACTGGCCCTTGGCGGCGAGCACGCCGATCACCTCGCAGGCGAACTGCTTGACGCGGATCTCGCCGCCCACCGGGTTCTGGGCGCCGAACAGTTCTTTCTTCACGGTGTTGCCGATGACACAGACGGCCTTGCCGGCGCGCTGTTCGGTTTCGTTGAAGACGCGACCGTTGCTCAAGCGCCAGTTGTTGGTGATGAAGTAGTCGGCGCTGCTGCCGGTGATCGAGGTCGACCAGTTGTTCGCCTGGGCGATGACGGTGAGGCTCTTGTTGGTCACCGGCGCCACGGCGTTGATGCCGGCGATCTGGTCGCGGATGGCCTGCGCGTCCTCGGCCTTGAAATTGGCGGCGCCGGCGGAGTCGCGGCCGGGCCCGAGGCGCTGACCGGGACGGACGATGAGCAGGTTGCTGCCGAGGCTGGCGATCTGCTCCTTCACCGCGAGGGTGGCGCCGTTGCCCAGGGTGACCATGGTGATGACCGCCGAGACGCCGATGACGATACCCAGGGTGGTGAGGAAGGAGCGCAGCAGGTTGCGGCGGATTTCACGCAGCGAGAGGAGGAGGGCGTTCCACAGCATCAGGCGGCTCCGTCGCTTTCCACCAGGCCGTCGCGAAAGTGGGTGACGCGGCGGGCGTAGCTGGCCATTTCCGCCTCGTGCGTCACCATCAGCACGGTGATGCCGAGCTCGCGGTTGAGCTGGCTGATCAGTTCCATGATCTCGTGGCTGGTTTGGGTGTCGAGGTTGCCGGTGGGTTCGTCGGCC
>CAZONS010000128.1:0-9185 GCA_964581195.1 uncultured Thiobacillus sp.
TCACCGTATTACTCATGTTCACTCTCCACAGCTTGCCAGCGACCCCGCAACAGCATCTCCAGCGGACGGTACGCGCGTTTGTAGGCCATCTTGCGGCAATCCGCGATCCAATAGCCCAGATAGAGATAGGGCAGGCCCAGTTCGCGCGCGAGCCGGATCTGTTCCAGCACCCCGTAGACACCGAGACTGCGCCGCTCGAGCCCGGGTTCATAAAACGTGTAGACCGCGGACAACCCGTCGAGCAGGCGATCCACCAGGGCCACCATGACCACCTCGCCGTTCAGGCGATACTCGATCAAGGCGCTGTCGACCCGGCTTTGCAGCAGAAAACCGCGATATTGGTCACGGTCGTCCTGATCCATGCCGCCACCGGCATGGCGCGCCGCCTGATAGCGGCGGTACAGGCGATAGTGCGCCTCGTCGTAGACCAGCGGCTTCAGACGCGCCTCCAGATCGGCGTTCCGGGCCTGACTGCGGCGTTGCGCGCGGTTGGCCTGGAAGCCGTCGACCACCATCCGGACGGGCGTGCAAGCCCGGCAATGGTCACAGTGCGGACGATAGACATGCAAGCCGCTGCGACGGAAACCCATGCGCATCAGATCGCTGTAGACCACCGTATCGACCAGACCGCTCGGCGCCGCCACCTGCGAGCGCGCGCTCTGGTTGGCGAGATAGCTGCAGGGGTAGGCCGCCGTCAGATAGAACTGAAGGCGGAAGATCGGCAGGTCGGCCGCGAAGCTCACGCCAGCCTCCAGGGGCCCGGAAGCGGCGGCTGCACGGTCAGACGCGCCAGCAGGGCGCTGAATTCAGCACGCGCGATTTCGCGCGCGCCGAGGGAGGCGAGATGAGCCGTATTCATCTGGCAGTCGATCACGCCGAACGCGTTCCGCTTCAAATGGTCGACCAGATGCGCCAGCGCGACCTTGGAGGCATCGTTGGCGCGGGAGAACATGGACTCGCCGAAGAAGGCACGACCGATGGCGACGCCATACAGCCCCCCGACCAGATGTTCACCGTTCTCATCCCGCGCCCAGCTTTCAAACGAATGTGCATAGCCCGCCTCATGCAGTGCGCCATACGCCGCGATCATCGGCTCGCCGATCCAGGTGCCGCCGGCGGCCTCGCGGGGTTCGGCGCATGCCCGCATCACCCGGGTGAACGCCGTGTCCACCCTCACCTCGTAATCGGCACGCGCGAGCCTTTTCTTGAGCGAACGTGACAATTTGAATTCATCCGGGAACAGCACCATGCGTGGATCCGGCGACCACCACAGCACCGGCTCGCCGGGATTGAACCAGGGAAAGATGCCCAGCCCATAGGCTTCGAGCAGGCGCGGCAGGGACAGGTCGTCCCCCGCCGCCAGCAGGCCATTGGGCTCCGTCAGCGCCCGTGCCAGCGGCGGAAACGGAGTGGAGGCATGCAGCCAGGGAATCATCAGGTGCCGCGCGTGCCTTTCTGGATGAATTCGATCCTGTAGCCATCCGGGTCCTCGATGAAGGCGATCACCGTGCCGCCGTGTTGCATCGGCCCGGCCGGACGCACCACGTTTCCGCCCTTGGCGGCCACCTCGGCGCAGGCGCGGGCGGCGTCATCGACCTCGATGGCGACATGGCCAAAAGCCGTGCCCATGTCATAGCGATCCACGCCCCAGTTGTAGGTCAGCTCCAACACCGTGTGGTCGGTCTCGTCGCCATAACCGACGAAGGCCAGGGTGAACTTGCCCTCCGGGTAGTCCTTGCGGCGGAGCAACCGCATCCCGAGCACCTCGGTATAGAAAGCGATGGATCGATCCAGGTCCCCGACCCGGATCATGGTGTGCAGCATGCGCATGAAAGCCCCCCGCTCAGAATTGAAAGTACCGATGGCCATTTTGCCGCAGTTCGCCACGAATTTTTTTCCAATCCGGGAACAGGGCATCCACCTCGCGCCAGAAGGCGGCGGAGTGATTGCGCTGGCGGAAATGCGCCAACTCGTGGCAGATCACGTAATCGATCTGCGCCGGTGTCGCCTTGAGCAGCCGCCAGTTGAGACTGACCACGCCGCTGGCCGACAGGCTGCCCCAGCGGGTGCGGGCGTTGGACAGGCGCAGCGCCGGCATGGCCAGGCCAGCGCGGGCGGCGTGATGCGCAAGGCGCTCGCCCAACAGGGCGCGCGCCTCGCGCTGATACCAGCGCGGCACCAGAAGCGCGGCCTGTTCCGGCGTGGCGTTGCAGAGCAGGCATTCGCCGTCCCGACGAGCACGGGCCGGGCCGGGCTGATCGAGCAGGCGCAATCGCAGGTCGCCGCCCAGATGAGGCAGCAAGACGCCATTGCGCCATTCGAAGCGGAGTGCGCGCGCCGCCCGCAGGCGCGTGCCAATCCAGTCGGCATGCTTGTGCAGAAACCTGTCGATTTCCCGCTGCGACAGGCGCAGGGGCGCGTTGACCACGATCTCGCCGGCGGCGGAAACGCGCAACGCCAGGCTTCGCCGCCCGCTGCTGCGGCGCAGGATGTAGGGTGGATGCGCGCCCGGAAAGGGACGGGTTTCCTCGGAACGGGTGGCGGAAGGGAATAACGGCATGGCGCGAAAGCATACCTGCTCAACCGTGCCGGCGGGCACCCCGCCCCGAGCAACGCCGGATCCGGGTATGCCCACCCCGGCCAGGCACGGAAGCTCAGGCTGAAAGGGCGACCGCCTCAAGATGAGGCCTGACCAGCCCTTCGAGCCGAATATTGACTCCGTGAACTGGCGCTATCGATCCGCTCCGGCCATTCAGGGATTCAAACCTTCAAAGGCGAGTAACTGACCACAGCAGTCCAGAAAAATACTAGCGAGACGGTTGCCCCCTCGTCTTCCCCCAGCGTTTCTCCAGCGCACCGGAAGCCGCTGCCTTAAGAAGCTTCTGGAAGCTAGGGCACTCCACATGGCTCGGAGCGGGACAAACTGCGGCATGCCTTAGTCCTTTGCTCATGGCTCGCAGTCGTTTGACCTGGGCATCGATCTCATCTGCCTTGGCTTCCAACAAACGCCTATCGATGTTCGGCGCTCCGCTGGGCGAGAGCATGGCGTGAATTTCGTCCAGGGAAAGTCCGGCTGCCTGCCCCAACGCGATCAAGGCCAACTGATCCAGCACTCCGGGTGAGTAGCGACGCCGTGCACCCGGCTCGCGGGTAGACGAAACAAGCCCCCTCTGCTCGTAATAGCGCAATGCCGAGGCCGGTACGCCAGTACGTTTTACCACCTCCGAAATATCCATCACGCCCCTCTTGACTTAAAGTCGACTTCAACTCCTACAGTGTAGCTCATCACCCACTGCCAAGGAGTCCGTCATGACCTCTCTAGACCCCATCAGGATCATCATCATCGGCTGCGGCGCCACGCTTGTAATGGATGCCTGGCTGATACTGCTGAAGCGATTCGGCGTCCAGACCTTGAACTTCGCGTTCATCGGACGCTGGTTCGGCCACCTGTTCCGGGCCCGCTTCATGCACGCCTCAATCGGCAAGTCGACACCGATACCGAACGAATTGCCGCTGGGTTGGTTCGTCCATTACGCCGTCGGTATCGCCTTCGCCGGCATGCTGGTCGGCCTCGTCGGAAATGCTTGGCTGCGGAATCCCACATGGGTTCCCGCCGTGCTGGTCGGGATCGGTACTGTCGCCGCGCCATTCTTCATCATGCAGCCCGCCATGGGATCGGGCATCGCCGGCGCAAAAACGCCCACCCCGATGAAGGGCCGCCTCAGAAGCGTCACGAACCACGCCGTCTTTGGCCTGGGGCTGTATCTGTCCGCCCGGCTTATCGCATGGGTTTTGCGCTGAACCAGGTGACCCTCATGCCAAACCATCAGGAGCACACACAATGAAAAAACTCGCCGTCATCTATCACAGCGGCCATGACCATACCGCGCATATTGCCGACCACGTCGCGGCTGGCGCCAAGGAAGTGCCGAACATCGAGGTTCATGTCATCCGGGCGGAAGACCTGACCACCCAGCCTGAAGACCTGTTGAAATTCGATGGCTATCTCTTCGGGTCGCCCACTTATTTCGGTGGCGTGTCTGGCACCTTCAAGTCGTTCATGGACGCGACAGGTGGGCTGTGGCGCACCCAGCAGCTCAAAGGTAAGCTGGCAGCCGGTTTCACCGTCTCATCGCTGCCCGCCGGCGACAAGCAGTCGACGCTGGTTTCGATGTTCGTGTTTTGCATGCAGCACGGAATGATCTGGGTCGGCAATCCCATCCTCCCGGAGCAACACCGTGGTGTGCCATACGACGAGGCTGCGAATCGCCTTGGCTCCTGGTCTGGCCTCATGGCACAGGCGGGGCACTCTTCGCCGGCCGACTCGTTCGTCAGTGGCGACATCAAGACGGCCAGGATGTTCGGGCAGAATTTCGCAGAAACGCTGCACCGCATGGATCGGAAGGCGGTGTCGCAATGATCCCCAGAAAATGCGGGCCAATGCTGTTCAGCCTGATTCTTTCCGGGATCATGTCGCTCCTGGTATCAGGTATCGCAACCCTACGTGCTGTGGGCATGACGGACGCCATGTTCAGCCTGTGGGCCAGTGCATGGCTAGCGGCATGGGTTGCCGCGTTTCCGACGGTTATGATCGTCTCACCATTTGCCCGAAAGGTAGTTCAATCAGTCATTGCAGAGAATTGAGTTGGGTGAACTTCCCCGCCCAGTCGGAAAGAAAGTTCGTTGCCCGCGTAACACCCGGCACGGAATGGCACAGATTGAATCACCGCTCGGCCCGATGAGTACGTAGTCATTACCCGGCAGGTCTCTGAGTGGAGAAGGCCTTTGAACGTCCAATTCGGTGGCGCTTTGATAGTCCGCTCCTGGCAGCCTGTCGGACTTTGGTCGTCGATAGCGAAAATCGGCCCCGGCGAGCCCGTTTTTTGCCGGATTTGCCGCCGCATAGTCACTCTATGGGGCAAGAAGCCGGTGAAAAAGGGGCCGTCGCGGTCGGTTTGCAGCCGACGATTCCAAAGTCCGACAGGCTGCTAGCCGAGAGCACTCATTGAACGGAAGCAACAAACTACAGGAGCCGACCGGGGCGGCGGGACGTTCGCGGTGTCCGGCGTGGCCTGGCCGGGCGTTCACAGCCCCTGCCGCGCCATCGCCCGTCGCATGAAGGCGATCTGGGTCTGCAAGGAGAGCTCCTTGGGACAGACGTCCTGGCAGCCGAGCAGGCTCATGCAGCCGAAGACGCCGGAGTCGTCGCCGATGAGCTGGTAGTAATCGGCATCGTCCCGGACATCGCGCGGATCGAGGCGGAAGCGCGCCAGTTTGTTGAGACCGACGGCGCCGACGAAGTCGGGGCGCATCCGCGCGGTGCCGCAGGCGGCCACACAGCAACCGCATTCGATGCAGCGATCGAGTTCGTAGATCGACTCGGCCAGATCCGGGTCCATCGGCGCTTCCATCTGATCCAGGTTCGCCTCGCCGGACGGATGCACCCAGGTCTGCAGGCGTTCGCTCATGGCGCGCATCCATTTACCGGTGTTCACCGAGAGATCGGCGATGAGCTCGAAGCCGGGCAGCGGAAACAGGCTGATGGCGGCCGGCAGGTCCTGGGTGAGGGTGCGGCAGGCAAGGCCGGGGCGGCCGTTGATCAGCATCGCGCAGGAGCCGCAGATGCCGGCGCGGCAGACGAAATCGAAAGACAGGCCGGGATCGTGTTCCTCGCGGATGCGGGTCAGGGCGATGAACAGGGTCATGCCCGGCGTCTCGTCGAGACGATAGACCGCCACGCGCGGCGGGCTGTCGGCGTCGCGCGGGTTGTGGCGGAACACATGGAAGTCGAGGGTACGGGGCGTAGTCATGGAAAAATCATGGCAGCTGTTGTAGCCCGGATGCAGCGCAGCGGAATCCGGGGAGCACGCAACGCAAAATCCCGGATTCCGCTATCGCTGCATCCGGGCTACCTGTTTGCATCCGGCTTGTCCGGAGAAAGGTCATGGCAGGGGCTCATCCAGGCGCGCGTTGCGGCCGCGATATTTTCTGGGCAGGTATTGTTTGAACGACATCAGGTAGGACTGGGCGGCATGGCGGTCCTGCTTGGCCGCGTGCATTTCATCCACCTCCGCCTGGCGGAGCGCGGCATCGGGGTGTTCGATGATGTTCTTCGCGCCATAGCCGCGGAAACCCGGTGGCAGTTCCATCGTCATCACATCCAGTTCCTCGTATTCCAGGGTCGGCAGGGCGTCGCCCTCGCGCCAACAGGCCAGGGTGCGATTGAGCCAGTCGCGGTCGTTGCGCGCCGGGAAATCCTCGCGGAAGTGGGCGCCGCGACTCTCGGTGCGATTGCGGGCACCCATCGCCACGCTGAGCGCCACCTTCAGCATGCGCGGCAGGCGGTAGGCCAGCACCAGTTCGGGGTTGGCGTCCAGCCCGCCACGCACGCCGACGTCGCGGCTGCGCGCCAGCAGTTCGGTCAATTCCGCGACCGCGCTGTCGAGATCGGCGCCGTTGCGGAACAGGCCGACCTTGTCGGTCATGACCCGTTCCATCCGGCGGCGCAGGTCCACCGCGCTTTCGTGGCCGGAATGGCTCACCAGGCGCTTCAGCGTGTCTTCCTCGCGACGGACGAAGTCGCGCGCCAGGGCGGTGGATATGGCTTGATCGCCATGGTCGGACTCACAGAAATCGGCCACGTACTCGCCCACCAGCATGCCCGCCACCACGGTTTCCGCCACCGAGTTGCCGCCCAGGCGGTTGAAGCCGTGCATGTCCCAGCAGGCCGCCTCGCCGCAGGAGAACAGACCGGAGAGCCACGGCGATTCGCCGCGAAAATCGGTGCGGATGCCGCCCATGGAGTAATGCTGGGTGGGCCGCACCGGAATGAAGTCCTTCACCGGGTCGATGCCGAGGAAGTAACGGCAGATGTCCTTCACCTCGCGCAGATTCTTGTCGATGTGGGCGGCGCCCAGTTGCGTGATGTCCAGCCAGAGGTGCTCGCCATAGGGCGAGGCCACGCCCTTGCCCGCCCGCATGTGCTCGGCCATGCGCCGCGAGACCACGTCGCGCGAAGCCAGGTCCTTCTTCTCCGGCTCGTAGTCGGGCATGAAGCGGTGGCCATCGGCGTCGCGCAGAACGCCGCCGTCGCCACGACAGCCCTCGGTCACCAGGATGCCGGTGGGGACGATGGCGGTGGGATGGAACTGCACCGCCTCCATGTTGCCCAGGCGCGCCACCCCGGTTTCCAGCGCCAGGGCCGCGCCCATGCCCTCGTTGATCAGGGCGTTGGTGGAAATGCCGTAGATCCGGCCATAGCCGCCGGTGGCGACCACCGTGGCGCGCGCCAGATGCGCGGACAGTTCGCCGGTGATCAGGTCGCGCACCACGGCGCCGTGGCAACGGTGGCCGTCGTGGATCAGCGCCAGCGCCTCCTGCCGCTCATGGACCGGGATGGATTCGGCGATGACCCGGTCGGACAGGGTGTAGAGCATGGCGTGGCCGGTGCCGTCGGAGGTGTAGCAGGTCCGCCATTTGCGGGTGCCGCCGAAATCGCGCGCGGTGATCAGGCCGTGGGCGTCGGCGCGCTCGCTCAGGGTCAGGCGCTGGCCGTTGATGACCACTTCATGATCGCCCGCGCGCACCCGGTTCCAGGCCACGCCCCAGGCGGCCAGTTCGCGGATCG
This sequence comes from uncultured Thiobacillus sp., assembly GCA_964581195.1. Lineage (GTDB taxonomy): Bacteria > Pseudomonadota > Gammaproteobacteria > Burkholderiales > Thiobacillaceae > PFJX01. The sequence goes on from CAZONS010000128.1 coordinate 7,628, forward strand.
CCTTGGGCGCCACATGGGCGAACATGCGCGCCACCCGCTGGTCGCAGCCCCAGTCGGAACCGCGCACGGTGTCCTCGAAATGCATGTCCTCGTTGTCGCCCTCGCCCTTGAAGCAGTTCGCCAGGCTGGCCTGCATGCCGCCCTGGGCGGCGACCGAATGCGAACGCTTGGCCGGCACCAGCGACAGGATGGCGGTCTCCAGGCCGCGCCGCTTTACCGCCAGCGCCACGCGCTGACCGGCGAGGCCGCCGCCGATGACCAGGACGTCGGTGTGGATGAGCTTCATGCGATCCCCCCCTTTTCAAAAGGGGGGTTAGGGGGGAGATAAGTGGCCGCCGGCTCATAGCGTTCGCCCACGCGCGGCGCATGCTCGATGCCGATCTTGATGTAGGCCGCGAGGGTGGCGAGGCCCAGCGCCAGAAAGAACACGGTCAACCCCCATTTCAGGCGCTTGAGCTTGCGGCGGGCGGCGATGGCGTCCTTGAAGTCGCCCCATTTCACCGCCAGGCGGTACAGACCGATGCCGCCATGCACTTCCACCAGGAACAGCAGCACCAGATAGAGGGGCCACATGCGCCCACTCCAGACCCGGTCCGCCGATTCGTAGGGACCGATCAATTCCGGATGGCTGAGCATCAGGTAGAGATGGACCGGCGCCAGGAAAAACATGGCGAAACCGGTGATGACCTGGACGAACCAGAGGAAAGTATCCTCATGGCGCATGTCGCGCATGTGCCGCATATAGGCCATGTGCTGGCGCCAGTGCGTGGGGAATTTGCGCAGCGCCAGCCAGGCGTGGATCGCGAACAGGGCGAAGATGATCGCGACGAAGGCGGAGACCAGCCAGGGCAAGGGGCGGCCGAAGAAGAAATAACCCTCGAAGAACCGCGCCACCGTCCACATCGCATCCTTCCCCAGCAGGATCGACGAGACGAACAGCATGTGCAGCCACATGAACAGGCCCAGCGCGAGGCCCGTGGCGCTCTGCGCCAGGTCCAGTCGCGCCGGCCAGGGGTCGATACGGTGAGGAATGAGGGACTCGTTCATGACATGGGCATCCGGAAAGCGATGTTACTCTCCCCTAAGCGTAATGCCGATGGCTTGCCGCATGACAAGCCGGCTGCCGTTACAGGCGCGGCATGGTCGCCTCGATCCAGGCCTCGGTTTCCGCGAGTACCTGGGCCGGCTTGCGACCGGCGGTCGGAATCGCCGGCCCGATCACCACGGTGATGACACCCGGGCGCTTGATGAAGGCGTTCTTCGGCCAGCAGCGGCCGGCGTTGTGCGCCACCGGCACCACCGGCACGCCCGCCTCGGCCGCCAGCCAGGCGCCGCCGATCTGGTAATCGCCCTTCTCACCCGCCGCCACCCGGGTACCTTCCGGAAACACCAGCACCCAGAAACCGGCGCTCAGGCGTTCGCGCCCCTGTTTTTCCAGTTGCTTCAAGGCCTCGCGGCCGGCGCCGCGATCGATGGCGATGGGCGAGAACAGCGCCAGTCCCCAGCCGAAGAAGGGGATGCGCAGCAGGCTCTTCTTCAGCACGAAGGACAGCGGCGG
>CAZONS010000129.1:0-9117 GCA_964581195.1 uncultured Thiobacillus sp.
CCGTGCTGGTGGTGCGGCCGCAACCGGGACAGGCGGTGACCATGGGGGTGAAGGAACGCAGACCCACGGTCTGCAGAATCTCCTGCGCCACCCGCACCTCGGTGGTCCGCGACTCGCCCGGTTGCGGCGTCAGCGACACCCGGATGGTGTCGCCTATGCCATCCTGCAGCAGGATGGCCAGCGCCGCCGTCGAGGCGACGATGCCCTTGCTGCCCATGCCGGCCTCGGTCAGACCCAGATGCAGGGCGTAGTCGGAACGGCTGGCGAGGTCGCGATAGACCTGGATCAGATCCTGCACGCCGGAGAGCTTGCACGACAGGATGATGCGGTCCGCCGGCAGGCCCAGTTCCTCGGCGCGGGCGGCGGATTCCAGGGCGGAGACGATGAGCGCCTGGCGCATCACCTGATCGGGCGCGCGCGGGTCGGGACGCTGGCCGTTCTCGTCCATCATCCGCGCCAGCAGTTCCTGATCCAGGCTGCCCCAGTTGACGCCGATGCGCACCGCCTTGCCATGACGCGCGGCGGCTTCCACCAGGGTGGCGAACTGCTCGTCCTTCTTCGCGCCACGGCCGACATTGCCGGGATTGATGCGCAACTTGGCCAGCGCCAGGACGCACTCCGGCACCGCCTTGACCAGACGATGGCCGTTGAAATGAAAATCGCCGATCAGGGGCACGTCACAGCCCATCGCGTCGAGCTTCTCGCGGATGGCGACGACACCGCGCGCGGCATCCTCGGTGTTGACGGTGAGCCGCACCAGTTCGGAACCGGCCTGCCAGAGCGCGTGGACCTGGGCGACCGTGCCGGCGACATCGGCGGTATCGGTGTTGGTCATGGACTGCACCACCACCGGCGCGCCACCGCCCACCGCGACGTGTCCCACCATGACGCGCCGGGTGGGCCGGCGCACGATCGTTTGAAGGGTTGTCATCAGGGTATCCGGAATCATTCCAGGGTCAGGCGGGCGACCTTCTGCCCGATGAACGGCGTGAGATCGATGCGGTGGCCGTCATAAGTCAACTGCACCTGCGCCGCCTCCCCCACCACCAGCCTGAACGGCGGCTCGCCGGCGAACAGTTCGACACTGCCGGCGCGGACCAGCTTGGAATAGCGTTTGCCCGCGCCATCGACTACCTGGATCCAGGCATCCAGCGCCGGCGCGAAGCGCAGGGTCCGGGACTTGCCGGTCGGGGCCGCCGCCACCGGCGCCGCCGGCACGGCTGGCGCCTGCGTGGCGGGGGTGGGGCTGGCTGGGGCGGGCGGCGCGATTTCCGGCGAGGCGGGCGCGGGCACCCCCACCGCCGGGACGACGGGCGCGGGCGCGACGGGCGCGACGGGCTGCGGCGCCAGGATGGCGGGCTGCGCCGTGTCTTCCAGGGTCTGGGTGATCAGCGCGTCCTCGCCCTGGCGCAACCAGTAATAGAGTAGCGCCACCAGCAGGACGAAGAAACTCAGCGCCAGCAGGGGCAGCAGCACCCAGCGGCGCAATCCCGGCGAGGCGAAGCTCACGCCCTCGCTGGGCGCGGTGATGGTCTCCGCGACGGCCGCGTGGATGTCCACCGGGATGATCAGTTGACCCGGGTCGACCTTGACCAGACGCGCGTAATTGCGGACGAAGCCGCGGCTGAAGACCTCGCCGGGCAGTTGCGTGAAATCTTCCGTCTCCATGGCCTCGACCTGACGCTCGCTGAGCTTCAGCTTGGCCGCGACATCCGGGAGGCTCATCCCGAGCGCCTCGCGCGCCGCCCTGAGCCTGTCGCCGAAGCCCGGATGGAAGATGGCCGCCTGCGCGTCGATCCGCGCCGCCGACTCGGACTGCTCCGTCACACTCATAGCAGATCCCCCATCTCATCGTACTGGCCGGTCACCAGCCATTGGGTTTGCATGGAGACCGGGAAGCGCCGGCGCAACTGGGTGCCGTAATTGGCTTCCGCCTCGCGATCGCCCAGACGTCGTTCGACACGCACACCCAGCCAGAGCGCCTGGGCGCCGACCTCGGCCTGTTCGGTCAACTGCCGCAACAGCGCCCGAGCCGCCAGCCAGCGTCCCTGGCGGAAGCTCAGCTCGGCCATGCCCAGCCGCGCCGGCGCATGCTGGGGCGCGCGCAGGGTGGCGCGCTGGTAATACATTTCCGCCGCGTCGAGGTCGCCCTGCGCCAGGCTGCAGGCGCCGGCATTGCTCAGGGCCTTCTCGGGCGAGGCATAGAGCGGGTTGGCCAGCGCCGTCTCGAAGCGCTCGCGCGCCTCCTTCAGGCGTTTGCGCTGGCAGAGGAACATGCCGTAGTTGTTGTGCGCCTCGGAGTACTGCGGCGACAGCGCGATGGCGCGGCGGAAGCTTTCCTCCGCGCGCGCGTCCTCGCGCAAGGCGCCATGCACCAGGCCGAGCATGTTGTAGGCAGGCGCATGGGACGGACTCCCCTTCAACGCCTCCGTCAGTTCCTGCAGCGCCACCGCGTACTGTTCGCGCATGAAATAGCTGGCGGCCAGGTCGGTATGCACCTGGGCGCGAAGATCGCTGCCGCTGGCGACGCGCGTCTCCGGGCTACCGCCCATCTCGGGCGGCTGCGCCGCGCAACCGGCGAGCGCCAGCAGCAGACAGAGGGCGGCGCGCCTCATGCCTCCCCCATGAACTTCTCGATGCGGCTCAGCACGCGCCGGGATTTGTCCTGGACCTCGCCCGCCAGTTGGCCGCAGGCGGCGTCGATGTCGTCGCCCCGCGTCTTCCGCGTCGTCGCCACCTTGCCGGCGGCCAGCAAGCGGCTGGCGAAGCGGCGCACGGTCTCGGACGGCGAACGCCGGAAACCGGAATGCGGGAAGGGGTTGAAGGGAATCAGGTTGAACTTGCAGTTCACGTCGCGGGTGAGTTCCAGCAACTGATCCGCGTGCTCGGGCTGGTCGTTGACGCCATCGAGCATGACGTACTCGAACGTGATGAAGTCGCGCGGGCCATCCTGGACATAGCGACGGCAGGCGGGCATCAGCACGGAAAGCGGATATTTCTGGTTGATCGGCACCAACTGGTCGCGCAGCGCATCGTTGGGCGCGTGCAGGGACACCGCCAGCGCCACCGGCAGGCGTTCGCGCAACCGGTCCATCGCCGGCACGATGCCGGAGGTGGAGATGGTGACGCGCCGCTTCGACAGGCCATAGGCATGGTCGTCGAGCATCATGGACACGGCGGTCACGGTATTGTCGAAATTGAGCAGGGGCTCGCCCATGCCCATCAGGACCACATTGGAGATGATGCGCTCGCCCTTCGGGTCGCGTCCCATCGCCTTGTTCGCCCACCACAGCTGGCCGACGATCTCCGCCACCGACAGGTTGCGGTTGAACCCCTGCCGGCCGGTCGAGCAGAAAGCGCATTCCAGCGCGCAGCCCACCTGGGTGGAAACACAGAGAGTGCCGCGCTCGGCTTCCGGGATGAACACCGTCTCGACCCGATTGTTCGGGCCGACTTCCAGCAGCCACTTGCGGGTGCCGTCGTCCGACACCTGCTCATGACCCAGAATCGGTGGCCGGATCTCGGCCACCCGCGGCAACTTGGCGCGCAGGGACTTGGCCAGATCGGTCATCTGATCGAAGTCGTCGGCGCCGTACTGGTGCAGCCAGTGCATCACCTGCCGGGCGCGAAACGGCTTCTCGCCAAGGCTTTCGAAGAAAGCGACGAGTCCGGGAAGATCGAGATCGAGCAGGTTTTGCATGAGGTGGCGGGTGGCGAGTGGCGAATCGCGCGTAGCCACTCGCTACCCGCTACCCGCCACTCGGCATGGATCAGCGGCCGGAGAAAACGTTCAGTTCCGGGAAGAAATAGGCCACTTCCACGCGGGCGGTGTCGGGGCCGTCGGAACCATGCACGGCGTTGGCGTCGATGCTCTCGGCGAAATCGGCGCGGATGGTGCCGGCTTCGGCCTTCTTGGGGTCGGTCGCGCCCATCAGTTCACGGTTCTTGGCGATGGCGTCCTCGCCTTCCAGCACCTGGATCATCACCGGGCCGGAGGTCATGAACGCGACCAGATCCTTGTAGAAGGGACGCTCCTTGTGCACGGCGTAGAAACCACCGGCTTCCTGCTCGGACAGCCAGGCCATGCGCGCGGCGACGATCTTGAGGCCATTGCTCTCGAAACGGGAATAGATCTTGCCGATGACATTCTTGGCGACGGCATCGGGTTTGATGATGGAGAGGGTACGTTCAACAGCCATGGTGCGGTGCTCCGAATTCTGAAGAGGGGATTGGGAAAGAGAGGGAACGCATTGAAAAGACGCGAAAAAAGCGCGCGGAAGTTACCACGAAAGGCCCCTAAAATAAAGGCGGCGCGCCATTCCGGGGCGCGACGAGGAGACAAGGATGGCGGTTGAGCATGACCCGGCGGACGGGTTGGTGGAAAACGATGATGTGCGGCGCAAGGCGTTGCTGCGACTGGGTGTGGCGGGGGTGGTGACGGCCGCCGCGCTGGCCGGATTGTGGTGGTTGGACCAGGGCGGCGACGCCCCCGGGAAGGCGGTCACGGCAACCCCGCCCAGCCCCATCGTCAGCGCGCCGTTGCAGACCAGCCCGCCGCCGCCGCCCACCGACGAAGCGGCCACGGAGACGCCCGACAGCGCGCCGGAGGAAGCCGAGGCCGAGCCGGCGACGGGCGAGGCGGTCGCGAGCGGGGCGACGGCGCGAACGGAAACCGCGACGCCCCCCGCCCGCCAGGAGGCGCCGCCACCGCCTCCGCGTGTCAACAACGCGCCCCGGCTGCCGCCCGTCGCGGCGCCGCCGTCCCTGCCCGCGCCCCCACCGGCGCGGCCGGCCCTCAGCCTGGGCGAGCCCTACCTGGTGCGCGCCGGCATTTTCAGCGACCCGGCCCGCGCCCGCGAACTGGTCGAGCGACTACATCAGCAAGGCATTCGCGCCCAGATGGAGACCCGCGTGCATCTGGGGCCGTTCGCCAACCGGGAAGAAGCGGAAAAAGCCCAGGCGACCCTGCGCAAGCTGGGCATCAAGGGGGTGCTGACCCCGGCCGCCGCCACGCAATGAGCCAGCCGGCCTCATCCGGGCCGGGCTGGAACGCGAGATCGGCGCCGACCTCGGCCGCCCAGGCAAGCCGTTCGTCGACGTAGACCAGGGGCAGCCGATCGCGCAGCCAGGGCGGCACGGCGGCTTCACGCAACAGATTCTTCAAGGTCCGGGAGGGCCGCCGCGCATCCGGACGCAAGCGTTCACCGCCGCCGCGCAGGCGCACCATCGCCGTTGCCGGCAGACGCACCCCGCGCCCCCGCGCCGGCTCGAACCGCAGACACCCGGCCGCGCCCAGATCCAGTTCCGACTCGCCCCGCCAGAACCAAACGCGCGTGTCCGGCGGCATCGACTCCTCCGTCAGCAATACGCGCCCCTGAAAACGGCGCAACACCCGCTTCCCGAATGCGACACACGGCGTCGCGTCCGGGCGCGCCTCCAGCATCTGCGTCAGCGCCATGTGCAGTTGCTCACGCCGGATCGCGACCCCTCGCCGTTCGAGATAGCGACGCAACACATTGCGCGCCCGCGCCGCGTCCAGCCGCGCCAGCCGCGCCACATCCAGCCCCGCCTCGGCGTTGGCGCCATCGAGTTCCGCCAGGGCATCGAGCAGCGCCGCCTGTTCCGCGAACTGCGTCGCCGCCCGCGCCAGGGTCACACCCGCCTCGGGAAACACGCGCTCGATCACCGGCAGAATCTGGTTGCGCGCGGCATTGCGGCGCAGAGCGGTATCGGCATTGCTCTCGTCCTCGACCCAGGACAGGCCATGGGCGCGGGCGTGCGTCTCGATTTCCGCGCGCGTCGTCTCCAGCAGCGGCCGCAACAGCGTGATCCCTCCCAACGCCCGCGCCACCGGCATCGCCGCCAGACCCTTCACCCCGGCGCCGCGCATCAGTTGCAGCAATACGGTCTCCGCCTGGTCATCGCGCTGATGCGCCAGGGCCAGGGTATCGACGTCGAGAGCGGCGAAGACGCGATATCGCGCTTCCCGCGCGGCGGCTTCGAGACCACGGCCGGCGGGCCGCACCGCCACGCGCTCGACCCGCAGGGGCAGGTCCAGCGCCGCACACTGTCTCCGGCAATGCGCCACCCACGCATCGGCGGCCGTCGAGAGGCCATGATGGACATGGACGGCGGACAGGGAAAAAGCGTGCTCGTCACGCAATCCGGCGAGCAGATGCAGCAATACCGTGGAATCGAGGCCGCCGGAATAGCCCACCGCCAGACGCCCCCCGGGCGGATGCCGGCGCAGAAAAGCCGCGACCCGCGCGGCCAGCTCACCCCGCGGCGTGGTCATGGCTCAGCGGCCGGCCGCGCGAAACCGGCGGGAAAATGCTCAGGCGCGCGCCTCCTTGAACTTGCCGTAACCCATCAGGCGGGCATAGCGATCGTTCAGGAGGGCATTGCGCGGCCGTTCGGTCACTTCCCGCAGCGCCTCGGAGAGACTGTCGCGCATGGCTTCCATCATCGCGTCGTAATCGCGGTGGGCGCCGCCCAGGGGTTCATTGATGACGCGGTCGATCAGGCCCAGCGTTTTCAGGCGCGGCGCCGTGATGCCCAGCGATTCCGCGGCCAGCGCCGCCTTGTCCGCGCTCTTCCAGAGGATGGAGGCGCAGCCTTCCGGGGAGATCACGGAATAGGTGGCGTATTGCAGCATCATCACCACGTCGCCGATGCCGATCGCCAGCGCGCCACCGGAGCCGCCCTCGCCGATCACCGTGCAGATCACCGGCGTCTTGAGTTCGGACATTACATACAGGTTGCGGGCGATGGCCTCGGACTGGCCGCGCTCCTCGGCGCCGATGCCGGGATAGGCGCCGGGCGTGTCGATGAAGGTGAGCACCGGCAGATGGAACTTCTCGGCCAGGCGCATCAGGCGCAGGGCCTTGCGGTAGCCTTCCGGGCGCGGCATGCCGAAGTTCCGGTATTGCCGCTCCTTGGTATCGCGCCCCTTCTGATGGCCGATGATCATCACCGGCTCGCCCTCGAAGCGGGCCACACCACCGACGATGGCCGGATCGTCCGCATAGGCGCGATCGCCGTGCAGCTCCTCGAACTCGGTGAACAGGGCCTGGATGTAGTCGAGGGTGTAGGGGCGCTGCGGGTGGCGCGCCACCTGGGACACCTGCCAGGCATTGAGCTTGCCGTAGATCTGCTTGGTCAGCGCCGCGCTCTTCTTGCGCAGTCGGCCGATCTCCGAGGAGATGTCCAGCGTGGAGTCGCCCTGTACCTCGGAGAGTTCCTCGATCTTGGCTTCGAGCTCGGCAACAGGCTGTTCGAAGTCGAGAAAAGTCACTTTCATGGGATAAACGCCTGAAAAAAGGGCGGCAATATTACTCGAACCGCCCGGTGGGCTGACGATCAGTGATGGTGGCCGTGCTCGCCATGGACATGGCCGTGCTCGACTTCCTCGGGCAGCGCGGCGCGCACCTCGCGCACCTGGCAGCGCAGGCGCAGGCTCTGTCCGGACAGGGGATGATTGCCATCCACCACCACCTGGCCCTCGGCCACATCGGTGACGGTGTAGAGCATGGCGTGCTCGCCATCCTCGCTCGCGCCCTCCAACTGCATCCCGACATGGACTTCGGCGGGGAACAGATGTGCCGGCTCCACCCGCACCAGTTCGGCGTCGTACTCGCCGAAGGCGTCGTCCGGCTCCAGCGTCACTTCCAGCTCATCGCCGGTGCTCTTGCCCTCCAGGGAAGCCTCCACCTTGGGGAAGATGCCGTCATAGCCGCCGTGCAGATAGGCCGCGGGCGCATCCAGGGTCGCTTCCTCCAGCAATTCACCGGACAGCGTGCTGAGTTGGTAGGTCAGGGTGACCACCGTATCCTTGCCGATTTGCACTTTCATAACTCCTTGACGAGATTCAGTATTTCCTCCGCGTGCCCCTTGGGGGTGACACCCTGGAGGGCATGGCGGATGACCCCCGCCGCATCGATGACGAAGGTGGAACGATTCACCCCCTCGCGCTGCACGCCGTCCACCTCGCGGGTGACCAGCACACCATAGTCGCGGCACGCGACACCTTCCTTGTCGGCGAGCAGACGCACCGTGATGCCGTGCTTGTCGCGGAAAACGCCGTGGCGCATGCAGTCGTCGCGCGAGATGCCCAGCACCGCGCAGCCGAGCCGCGCGAAATGCGCTTCCCGGTCGCTGAACTCGATCGCTTCGGTGGTGCAGCCGGGCGTATCATCCCGCACATAGAAGAACAGCACGAGCGGCTTGCCCTGGAAATCCGCCATGCGGGCGATCTCCATGTCCGCGTCGGGCAATTCAAAATCAGGCGCCTTGTCGCCTACCATCAACATTGCGCAGTCTCCTCGAAATAGACCGAAAGTATTATATGGGCAAACCTCATTCTTCCCCCGCCGCGACGACGGATACCTTTTCGATGTCGGCGTTCTCGCTCGATCGCCTGCTCGGCGGCATCACCCCGGAAACCTTCCTGGCCGAATACTGGCAGAAAAAGCCCCTGCTGGTTCGCCAGGCGCTCCCCGGTTTCGGCGATTGGCTCGATCGTGACGGCCTGTCCGCCCTGGCCCTGCGCGACGATGCCGAAAGCCGACTGGTGCGCTTCATCCGTGGCCAATGCCTGCTCGACCACGGACCGTTCGAAGCGGAAGACCTCGCGGGGCTGCCGAAGAAGAACTGGAGTCTGCTGGTATCCGGGGTGAATCACTTTCTGCCCGAGGCCGACGCCCTGCTGCATGCCTTCGACTTCATCCCCCTCGCCCGCCTCGACGACCTGATGGTCAGCTTCGCGCCGCCCGGTGGCGGCGTCGGCCCGCACTTCGACTCCTACGATGTCTTCCTCATCCAGGGGCGCGGCCGCCGCCGCTGGGAAATCAGCGCCCAGACGGACCTGGAAGTGCTGGACGACGCGCCGCTGCGCATCCTCAAGCGCTTCCACCCCGAGCAATCCTGGGAGCTGGAACCCGGCGACATGCTCTACCTGCCGCCGCAGTACGCCCACAACGGCGTCGCGCTCAGCGACTGCATGACCTGGTCCGTCGGCTTCAGGGTGCCCACCGCCGGGGACATGGTCGGCAACTTCCTCAGCTATCTGCATGACACCCTCGTCCCGACCGGCATCTATGGCGACCCCGACCTGAAACG
>CAZONS010000130.1:0-9115 GCA_964581195.1 uncultured Thiobacillus sp.
AGATCTTGATGCGCGCCGTGGGGTGCGCGGCGCGCACCGGCTGGAGGGCGGCATCGAATTGATTGGCGATGTCGTGGGAAGCATCGTCGCGATGATGTTTGTCGATCAGGTTGACGCGGATCTGCGCCAGGTTCTCGCCCTTCTTCAGCAGGTCGCCACGCACCAGCGCGGCGAAGTCGATGGGCGCGGCGATGCCCAGGAAGGTCTGGTAGTTGTCCACATGCGGGTGCCTGGCCAGGGTGGCGGCGACCGCGCGCGCCACGTGGTCGGTGGCGGCCAGGGCGGTGCCGACGGGCATGTCCACCTGCAACAACATGGTGTTGGTGTTGTCGTTGGGCAGCATCTTCAGTTCCACCCCGAGCGGCGACAGCGGGCCATTGATGCCCGAGGGCCGCACGAATTGCCAGGCCGGCATCACCATCGCGCCGATCAGCAGGCCCACGACGATGAGGAAGAAGACGTTGCGCTTGGCGGCGCTGGCCATCAGCGGCTTCACCGTCGCCAGATAGGCGCGGCGCAGCGGGTCCTGCTTGCCATGGCCATGCTCTTCCTGGCTTTCCGCGGCCTCCAGCGCCCGCTTCGCCTTGCCCCGCAACACCCGCCGCGCCGCCCACGGCACCACGGAATAGGCGATGAACAGCGATGCGAGCATGGCCACCGGGACATTGATCGGGATCGGCCGCATGAACGGCCCCATCATGCCGGTGACGAAGGCCATCGGGATGAAGGCCAGCATCACCGCGACGGTGGCGACGTTGGTGGGATTGCCGATCTCGTTGGTGGCGGTGACCAGGGTCTGGCCGAATTCGCTCATCTTCACCTTGCCGTGGTGCAGATGACGATGGATGTTCTCGATCACCACGATGGAGTCGTCCACCAGCAGGCCCAGCGCCAGGATCAGGGCGAACAGGGTGATGCGGTTGATGGTCTGGCCGAACAGGAAGCCGACCGCGAGCACGATGAACAGGATCAGCGGGATGGTCATGGTGACGATGCCCGCCTCGCGCCAGCCGAGAAACCACCACATCAGCAGGATCACGGTGAAGATGGCGATGCCCAGGTGTTCCACCAGCAGGTTGACGGCGGCATCCGCCCGCTCACCATCATCGCGGGTGACGGTGACGGTGATGCCGTGCGGCACCGCCTGACGCTTGAGTTGGTCCAGCTTTTCCAGCACCGCGTCGGAGACGGTGACGCCGTTGCTGCCCGCCTTCTTGGCGATGGCCAGGGTGACGGCGGGAGTGATGCCGGGGGTTGGCTGCTTCGCGGCCGGGCCGAACCCGATCCACGAGGACTCCTCCACATCGGCGCTGCCATCCTCGACCCGGGCGATGTCCTTGAGATAGATCGGCCGGCCGTGGGCGGCGCCCACCACGATGGCGCCGACTTCCTGGGCATTGCCGAGGAAACCGTCCAGGCGCAGGGGGCGGGCGTGATTGCCCTGGGTCAGGTGCCCCAGGGGCGCCGCGACGTTGGCGCCGCGCAGGGCCTGATCCACCCGGTCGAGCGAGAGGCCGGCGGCGGCCAGGCGCAGCGGGTCGATCCAGACGTTGAGCGCCGGAGCACGGCCACCCACCAGTTGCGAGAAGGAGACACCCGGCACGTTGCGCAATTGCTCCAACAGGCGCGCGCCCACTTCGCGCAGGGCGCGTTCGTCATGGCTGGCGGAACTCAGGGTGAGCGTGAGGATGGGCACATCGTCGACGTTGATCGGCTTCACGATGGGATCGTTGGCGCCGGGCGGCATGCGATCCATGTTCTGCATCAACTGGTTGTACAACTTGACCAGACTGTCCTCCTGGTTCTGGCCCACCTTGAACTGCACGGTGACCACGCCGTAATCGTTGGCCGCGTAGCCGAAGGTGTGATCGACGCCGAACTGCGAGTGCATGATCGCTTCCAGCGGCTTGACGATGAGGTTGTCCACCTCTTCCGCGCTCGCGCCCGGCTTGGTGACGATGATGCTGGCCGCCGGCACCACGATCTGCGGGTTGTATTCGCGCGGTGTCAGGAGCAGGGCCATCGCGCCCACCATGAACAGGGCCAGGATCATCAGGGGCGTGATCTTGGATTCCAGGAAGTTGCCGGCGAGGCGGCCGGCGATGTTCATGACCGTGTTGTGTTCAGACATGTTCGTTCCCCGGCTTACTGCCCGATCCGGTCGCCCGTCTCGATCTGGTCGGCGCCGCCGCTGACGACGCGCTCACCCGCATTCAGGCCGGAAAGGATCTCCAGGCGACCCTCGCGACGCTCCCCCGCGCGCACCATGCGGAACTGGGCGATACCGTCCTGGCCGACCACGAACACGCCGGCGATGCCGGCGCGCATGACGAGGGCGCTGTCAGGCACCGTCAGCGCCTCGCGCTCACCTTGCGGAAACAGGACGCGCGCGAACAGGCCGCTGCGCAGGCCGCCCCCGGAAATATCCAGCTTGACCAGGAAGGTACGACTGACCGGGTCGGCTGCGGGCGAGATGCGGGCCACCCTGGCGACCAGGGGCTTGTCCTGGCCGTCCACTTCCACCGTCACCCGCGCTCCGGGCTTCAAGGCGCTCAGCACCGATTCCGGCACCTGGGTTTCCACCTGCAACCTGCCCGGGTTTTCCACCACCAGGACCGGTTGGCCGGGGCTGGCGAGATCACCGGCGTTGGCCATCTTGCGGGTCACCACACCGGCGATCGGCGAGGTCACCGTGGCATAGCGCAACTGCCCGGAGGCGGTGCTGTGGCCGGCGCGCGCCTGCGCCAGACGCGATTGCGCGATGTCATGTTGCAGCTTCATCTTCTCGAACTGCTGACGGGTGACCGCCTCTTCCTTGAACAGGGCCTCGAAGCGCTGGTACTCCACCCGGGCATCGGCGAGCGCGTCCTCGGCCTGCTTGACCGCGGCCCGGGTCTGCTCGACCTGGCCCTGCACGTCCACCGGATCGACGCTGAAGAGTTTCTGGCCGACACGCACCGACTGCCCTTCCACCACATCCACGGAGCGGATATAGCCCATCAGGCGCGAAGCCACCTGGACCTGATTTTCCGCGACCAGGGTGGCGGGGGTGGGGTGGTGAGCGGCGGTCCGCACCAGAGTGACGCTATCGAGACTGGCCTGAACCACGCCGGCGGCGGCCGGTTTGCCGGTCGCATCCTCATGGCCGCCGCAGGCGCTCAGCAGGGAAAGGGAAAGCAGGACGAGAGGGAGGGTACGCGGGATCATGTTCAATCCTGATTCAAAGTTGTTCCGGGTCGAGAATGCCCGCGGCCTGCAATACCTGGCCACGGCTGACACTCAAGTCATGGCGCGCCTGGGCGAGATCGGCGCGGGCGCGGTCGAGCCGGGTCTGGGTGGAAAGCAGGTCGACCAGGGTGGTGACGCCATTTTCATAACGCAGCCGGGTCAGCCGCTGCGCTTCCTCCGCCTCCTTCACCGCCTCGACGCGCGCGGCCAGACGCTCCTCGGCTTCCAGGGCGCGACGGCGCGCCTCGGTGACCTGGAAGGCGATGGCCTCCTCGGCCTGGCGCAGTTTCGCGGCCTGCTCCAGTCGCGCCGCCTGGGCGCGGTCGATTGCGGCGTTGTCGTGGCCGCCATCGAACACGTTCCATGACAGGGTGCCGCCCAGGGTGTAGGACGCCGCGCCAAAGCCGAGGTCGCGGTCATTCCAGTCATGCCGCGCCATCACGTTCAACTGCGGCCTTTTCGCGCCGCGCGCGGCGGCGGTGGCGGATTCCGCCGCCGACACCTGGTTGCGCAGGGCTTGCAGCGCGGGATGCCGGTTGACGGCCTGGACACGCAAGGCCTCGGCATCCCCGGGCGGCAGGATGGGTTGCGCCTCGGCGCCGACATCGAGATCCTCGCCCAGCTTGCGCCCCAGCAGCAGTTTCAGACGATCCAGCGCGGTGGCCTCCTGGCGCCGCGCCTCGGAAACATTCAGCCTGGCGTTCTCCAGATTCACCCGGGACGAGAGCAGGTCGCTCTTCACCGCCATGCCCTGCCTGTGCAGGCTGGTGGTCACCCGAACAAATTCGCGGGCGGCGGTCTGCGCCTGTTCACTCACCTGGACGTAGGCGCGCGCCAGATGCACGCCCTGATAAGCCTGGAGCACATCGAGCAGCACCTGCTGGCGCGCGGCGGCATCCCCGGACTGCGCGGCGCGGACATGGGCCCGCGCCTCTTCCTGGCGGGCGCTGATCTGACCGCCGCTATAGAGCGGAGCGGTCACTTCGACACGGGTATTGAAATTGCCGATGGCGGCGGGGTCGTTGAGGGTCGCCGGGTTGAAATCGGCGGCCGAGATCCGCTCCTGCCCCAGCCTCAGGCCAAACGCATTCAGCGCATCGTTGGTATGGGTGGCGTTGAGGGATAGGTTGACCCGGGGCATGCGCGCGCCTTCGGCCTGCTTCAGCCCGGATTCGGCCTGGGCGACACGCGCCTGACTGACGGAGAGCTCCGGGTTCTGCCGCAGCGCCATGTCCGCGGCCTGACGCAGGCTCAGCACCTCCGCCGCGGCCTGCCCCCAGAACAGGCTCAAGGAAAGCATCAATGCGCCTGGGCGCGGGATCGAATACGACATGGCTCACACCTCTTGCAGACGCGCCCCGGAGCATCCGGAGGGCCTATATATTAGAGTGCGCTAATATTACTGATTAATATTACTTATGACAAGATAAGTAATGTTAAACACAAGTCAAGAGGCCGAACAGAGGTGAGAAGGCTGCGCGCGCCCCATCACCGGCGGCGCGAGTGGCATGCGCTTGCCGGGAGGGGTGTCGCGGGGGATGGGGATTACTTGGCGAATCCGCAGAATACGTCGCGCATCATGCCGATCAATTGCAGGGTGCGGGTGTCACCGACGCGGTAATAGACGCGATTGGCGTCCTTGCGGGTGCGCAGCACGCCCTTGTCGCGCAGGATGGCCAGGTGCTGCGAGATATTGCTTTGCGAGGTGCCGACGCTTTCCACGATATCCTGGACGCTGACCTCCTTGTCGCCCAGAACGCACAGTATCTTCAGCCGAAGCGGGTGGGACATGGCCTTGAGGGCGCGGGAGGCTTGTTCGATGTGTTCGTCCTTGTCGATGAGATCGGTGGACTCGGTGGTCATTGTGGGCTCCGTGCTGCCAGTTGTATAAACACGCGGGGGGGGGTGACGTCCAGCGCGCAGTATAGTCTGTTCAGTATTCAAATATACTAAAGTACGAAATGAAAATGACTGCCAGATACGATAAAATCCACTAATGCCTCCTGCTCCTGTCAAGCCCATACTCCTGATCATCCTGGACGGCTTCGGTTGTCGCCGCGCCGACGATTTCAACGCCATCACCCGCGCCGACAAACCGAACATCGACCATTACTGGAAGGACTATCCGCACACCCTGATCCAGGCCTCCGAAGCCGCGGTGGGTCTGCCTGCCGGCCAGATGGGCAACTCGGAAGTCGGCCATCTCAACATCGGCGCCGGACGCGTGGTCTATCAGGAATACACCCGCATCGACCGCGCCATCAACAGCGGCTATTTCCCGAGCAACCCGGCCCTGCAGGAAGTCATCACCCAGCTGCGGGAAAACGGCGGCGCCCTGCACATTCTGGGCCTGCTCTCGGATGGCGGCGTCCACAGCCACGAGAACCACATCCACGCCATGCTCGACCTGGCCCTGCGCGAGGGGCTGACGCAGGTCTACGTGCATGCCTTCCTGGACGGCCGCGACACCCCGCCGAAAAGCGCGGAAGCCTATATCCGCTGCCTGCAGGACAAGATGGACGGCTTGCGCGGCGGCAAGATCGCCAGCATCGTCGGCCGCTATTACGCGATGGACCGCGACAAGCGCTGGGATCGCGTGAAGGTCGCCTTCGACCTGCTGACCCTGGGACAGGCCGAATACCAGGCCGCCAGTGCCGGCCTGGGCCTGGAAATGGCCTACGCGCGTGGCGAGACCGACGAATTCGTGAAGCCCACCGCCATCATCGAGAAGGGCGGCCAGCCGCTGACCATGAATGATGGCGACGCCATCGTGTTCATGAACTTCCGCTCCGACCGTGCCCGCGAATTGACCAAGGCGTTCATCGAGCAGGGGTTCAACGGCTTCGAACGCGCCCATGTACCTCGACTCTCCAACTTCTGCACGCTCACCGGCTACAGCGAGGAATTCGACGTTCCGGTGGCCTTCCCACCGGAGCGGGTGCACAACGGCTTCGGCGAGTACATCGCCAACCTGGGGCTGCGCCAGTTGCGCATCGCCGAGACCGAGAAATATCCGCATGTCACCTATTTCTTCAACGGTGGCGAGGAAACGGTCTATCCCGGCGAGGACAGGATCATGGTGAAGTCGCCGCACGTGGCCACCTACGACCTGAAGCCCGAGATGAGCGCCGTCGAGGTGACCGACAAGCTGGTCGAGGCGATCGAGAGCCGCAAGTACGATGCCATCATCTGCAACTATGCGAACTGCGACATGGTCGGTCACACAGGCATCGTCGAAGCGGCGGTCAAGGCCGTGGAAACCGTGGACACCTGCCTGGGCCGCGCGGTGAAGGCCATGCAATCGATCGGCGGCGAGGTCCTGATCACCGCCGATCATGGCAACGCGGAAACCATGCGTGACGACATCACCCAGCAACCGCATACCGCGCACACCATCAATCTGGTGCCCTTCATCTATATCGGCCGCCCGGCGCGAATGGAGCACAGCGGCGCCCTGGAGGACATCGCCCCGACCATACTGAAGCTGATGGGCCTGCCACAACCGATGGAAATGACCGGCCATCCGCTCGTTGAGCTCGAATGAAGTGCGCGCGACCGTCGCGTCTCCGGTTGCCTTGATTCGCGCCCTGCTTCTGCTGCTCGCCTGCTCGCAGGCGGCCACGGCGGCGCCGGAAACCAGCAGGCAGGAAGAACTGAAAGACTTGCGCGGGCGCATCGAAGCCCTGCAACAGGAACTGGAACAGACCAGCGAGGACCGCGCGGAAGCGGCCGATGGCCTGAAACAGTCGGAGCGGCGAATCTCCGATGTCGCGCGCAGTCTGCGTGACCTGGAAGCAAAACAACGGCGGCTGACGCGCCAGTTGAAATCGCTCGAAACGGAAACCCGGGAGGTGGATGGCGAGATCGCCGATCAGCGCGAACGCCTCGCCGCGCTGCTGCGCGAGCGCTATGTGCGCGGCGGCAACGACGCCATGAAACTGATGCTCAACGGCCAGGACCCGGGCGAGGTGGCGCGCAACCTGGAATACTTCGGCTACATCGGGCGCGCCCGCGCCCGGATCATCCGTGATTACCAGGATTCGCTGCGGCGCCTGGCCGCGCTCAAGGAGCAGGCCAGCATCCAGCGCGACAACCTGGACCAGGTGCGTGGCGAGCGGGTCGCGCAACGCAAGGCCCTGGAGGACGAAAAGGGCGCCAGGCAGCACGTGCTGTACAAACTTTCCGAACAGATCCGCAAACAGCGCAAGGAAATCGACACGCTGATCCGGAATGAACAACGCCTGGCCCGATTGATCGAGCGCCTCGCGCGCCTGTCCGCCGCGGCGAAGCCCAAGGCATCGGCGAAATCGCCGGCCAGGAGGGGAGAACAGGTGGAACGGGTGGCGGATGCCAGCCTCGCCGGCCTCGACTTCGACCGGCTCAAGGGAAAACTGGCGCTGCCGGTCGCCGGGGAGATCCTGCATCGCTACGGACAGAATCGCGAAGGTGGCGGTCCGGCCTGGAAGGGCCTGTTCATCCGCGCCCGCCAGGGCCAGGAAGTCCGTGCCGTGGGCAGTGGCCAGGTCGCCTTCGCCGACTGGCTGCGCGGCTTCGGCAACCTCCTGATCATCGACCACGGCGATGGCTTCCTCAGCCTGTACAGCAATAATGAAAGCTTGTATAAACAACCGGGTGACCCCGTTCGCGCGGGAGATGTGGTGGCCGCCGTCGGCGCCACCGGTGGTCAGGATGAACCCGGCCTCTACTTCGAACTGCGCCGCCAGGGCAAGCCCTTCGACCCCTTGGCGTGGGTCAATCTCAAATAGCCAGAGACGTCATGGTCAGCAAACTCAAGAAAATCAGCCTGGTGGGCATGGGCGTCCTGATCGGCGCCGCGCTCACCCTCAACTACTCCGCCACCGCCTCGCGCGAGCCGGCGCCGCTGCCGATCGAGGATCTGCGCGCCTTCAGCGAGATCTTCGGCAAGATCAAGAGTGATTATGTCGAGCCGGTCGAAGACAAGAAGCTGATCACCGAGGCGATCAACGGCATGCTTTCCGGCCTCGACCCGCACTCCTCCTATCTCGACAACGAAGCCTTCAAGGAACTTCAGGTCGGCACCCAGGGCGAGTTCGGCGGTCTTGGCATCGAAGTCGGCATGGAGGATGGTTTCGTCAAGGTGGTCTCCCCGATCGAGGACACGCCCGCTTTCAAGGCCGGGGTCAAGAGCGGCGACCTGGTGATCAAACTGGATGACACCCCGGTCAAGGGCATGACCCTGAATGACGCGGTCAAGCGCATGCGCGGCAAACCGGGCACCGACATCACCCTCACCATCATCCGCAAGGGCGAGAACAAACCGATCACCACCACCCTCACCCGCGCCGTCATCAAGATCAAGAGCGTCAAATACAAGCTGCTCGAATCCGGCTTCGGCTATGTCCGCATCACCCAGTTCCAGGAGCATTCCGGCGAAAACCTGGTGGCCGCGCTCAAGGATCTGGGCGAACAGAACAAGGATGCGCTCAAGGGCCTGATCCTCGATCTGCGCAACGACCCCGGCGGCCTGCTCAATACCGCGGTGTCCGTCTCTGGCGCCTTCCTCAAGCCGGGCGACCTGGTGGTCTATACCGACGGCCGCACCGAGGACGCGAAGATGCGCCTGACCAACACGCGCGAGAACTACCTGCGGCCGGGCGAGAGCGATTACCTGAAAACCCTGCCGGCCTGGATCAAGAGCGTGCCGATGGTGGTGCTGGTCAACGGCGGTTCCGCCTCGGCCTCCGAAATCGTCGCCGGCGCCCTGCAGGATCACAAACGCGCCCTGATCGTCGGGACCCAGACTTTCGGCAAGGGCTCGGTCCAGACCATCCTGCCGCTCAACAACGGTACCGCGATCAAGCTCACCACGGCGCGCTACTTCACGCCGAGCGGGCGCTCCATCCAG
>CAZONS010000131.1:0-9113 GCA_964581195.1 uncultured Thiobacillus sp.
CGACGCCGGCTCAGCCGGGAGACGCTGAGCCAGGCGATGGACGCCACCGCCCGCCTGACCACCTTCGTCATCTTCATCCTGATCGGCTCCACCGTGTTTTCCCTGGTGTTCCGCCTGCTGGAAGGCGATCTCTGGGTGGAGGGGCTGCTGACCGGCCTGCCGGGCGGGGAACTCGGCTTTCTGCTGCTGGTTAACCTGCTGGTCTTCGTGCTGGCGTTCTTCCTGGATTTCTTCGAGATCGCCTTCATCATCGTGCCGCTGTTGGCGCCGGTGGCGTTGAAACTGGGCATCGACCTGGTTTGGTTCGGGGTATTGCTGGGCATCAACATGCAGACCTCGTTCATGCATCCGCCATTCGGTTTCGCCCTGTTCTACCTCAAGAGCGTGGCGCCCAGGGAGGTGAAGACCAGCGACATCTACTGGGGCGCGGTGCCGTTCCTGATCATCCAGATCCTCATGGTGGTCGCCGTGCTGGCCTTCCCGCAGCTGGTCGGGACGAAAACGGTGAAGATCGACGATGCGCCGGTCGAGATCCGGCTGGAGGCGCCGGATCTGGATTATTTCCCGCAAGGGCGATGACCCTGGTTCAAGGTTGGCCATTTCGTGCCGATAAGTTATTCTGTAATCAATGTCTTGCATTTGAATGATGGGGTTTTGGATGAAAAATCTCCTGAAACTGATTGTCGCGGCGCTCCTGTTGTCCGGTTGCGCCACCAAGGAATATGTCCAGGAGCAACTCAAACCCCTGGCGATGCGCGCGGAATCCTTGGAAAACCGCACCAGGACCACGGACGCCGCGATCACTTCGAGCAGCACCGGTCTGGCCGCCACCAGCAAGCGCGTCGACGACTCCGTCATCACACTCAAGATCCATGCCGATCGCCTGGCGAAGAGCGAGGCCGATATCGCGCAGATTTCCCGGACCGCTCAGGATGCGCTGGAGCGCGCCTCGGCCGCCGGAAAACTGGCCGCCGGCAAGATGGCCTACGAAGTGGTGCTGTCCGAGGACAAGCTCAAGTTCGGGACCAACAAGGCCACGCTCAGCAAGGCGGCGATGGCGGCGCTCGATGATGTCATCGCCCGGGTCAAGGCCGAGAATCGGCCGGTCTATATCGAGGTGCAGGGCCACACCGACAGCATCGGCGGCGAAGCGGTCAACCTGAAGGTGGGGCAGCAGCGCGCGGATGCCGTGCGCCTCTATCTGTATTCCAAGGCGGGCTTCCCGTTGCACCGACTTTCCGCCATCTCCTATGGCGAGAGCATGCCGGTGGCCAGCAACATGTACCGCGACGGCCGCGCGATGAATCGTCGCGTGGTCTTGGTCGTTCTCTACTGAGCGGCCTTGGCCGGTATGGCCGGGTGCCCGCCGCACCCGGCTTTTTTTCGTCCGCGGTGGTGATCGTCCCCGTCCGGTTCACGCCGAATCGGCCGTTTCCAGGGTTTGCGCGCAACCGCAAGTCTGACTAAAGAATGCCCACGCCGCGCCGATGAGGGCGGTTTCCCCCTCCGACCAGCGGAAAATGGAGATGTCTCATGGACGCCACCGATCAGTTCAGCGTACCCCCTTCCACCGCCTCGCGGCCCGATCTCGACTGGAGCCAGGTACGCGAAACCATCATGATGCTCAACCTGGCGGTGGCCCAGATCGAGCTGGCCCTGAAGGAGTCGAGCGGTTCGGTCGATGTGCTGACCAACGCCTTCACCGATATCTACGGCAACCTGATGGCCATGGTGGAAGAAGCCCGCGCCTTGCCCGATTCGCCGATCAAGCAGCTGCTCGAAACCGGTGGTGCCACGGTCTCCGAGCAGATGCGCCAGATCATCGTCGCCTTCCAGTTCTATGACCGCCTGTCGCAGCGGCTGTCCCATGTCTGCCACAGCCTCGACGAGCTGTCCGGCATCGTCAACGAGCCGAAGCGGCTCTATAACCCTTTCGCCTGGCATGCGCTGCAGCAGAAGATTCGCTCCAAGTACACGATGGCGGAAGAACGGGAGATGTTCGATACCCTGCTGCAAACCGGAGATGTGCGGACCGCTCTGGACAAGTTCGTGGTCAGCAAGCATGGCGATGCCGGCAAATCTACGGACGTCGAGTTGTTCTGAAGGGAGGGGCGCGGATCGCGCTTCGCTCATCCGCCCCCACCGGATAAACCGTGGTCATGTACAAGA
The DNA here is from genome assembly GCA_964581195.1 of uncultured Thiobacillus sp. Lineage (GTDB taxonomy): Bacteria > Pseudomonadota > Gammaproteobacteria > Burkholderiales > Thiobacillaceae > PFJX01. The sequence goes on from CAZONS010000131.1 coordinate 2,170, forward strand.
TCCCCGTTTCCGTCCTGGTCGTCATCCATAGCGCCGATCTGCGGGTGCTGCTGCTGGAGCGCGCCGACGCCCCGGGTTATTGGCAATCCGTCACCGGCAGCCAGGATGCCGGGGAAAGCCTGTGGCAAACGGCGATCCGCGAAGTGGACGAGGAGACCGGTCTCGATGCCGATCAGTACGCGCTCAGCGACTGGAACCTGATCAACCGTTTCGAGATCTTCGAGCGCTGGCGTCACCGCTATGCGCCCGGGGTCACCCACAACGAGGAACATGTGTTCGGCCTGCTGCTGCCGGAACCGCGTCGCGTGACCCTTTCCCCGCGCGAGCACCTGAACCAGCTCTGGCTGCCCTGGCGCGAGGCGGCGGAGAAGTGCTTTTCCTGGAGCAACGCGGATGCGATCCGGCGACTGGGTGAGATGACCCGCCCTACAGCGTCCGCGCCACCACCCACACGCTGATGTCGGCCGCGCCGGCGCGGCGCGCGGTCTTCGCCAGCTCGTCGAGGCTGCTGCCGCTGGTCATGACGTCATCGAGCAGGGCGATGCGCTTGCCCGCCAGGGCCTCGTCGCAGACAAAGGCGCCGCGCAGGTTGCGTCGTCGCGCCTTGAGGTCGAGACCGGCCTGCGGCGGGGTGTCGCGTTGCCTCTGGCAGGCGTGGCGGCAGGGCAGGTCGAGGCGATCACCCAAGCGACGGGCGATTTCCAGCGCCTGATTGAAACCGCGCTCGCGCAGGCGCTTCGGGTGCAGCGGCATCGGCACGATGAGATCGGGCCGCGGCTGCGCGGTCAGTTCGCTTGCCAGGCTGGCGGCGAACCACGAAGCCAGTTCCTGGGCGCCAGCGTATTTGCAATGGCGGATCAGCGCATCGAGCGGGAAGCCATAGCTGAAGACGGCGGCGCAGCGATCGAATGCCGGGGGCCGTTTCAGGCAGGCGCCACAGAGGTGGCCAGCAGGGGAGGGAAGGGCGCAGCGCGGGCAGCGTTCGACCGGCAATCGCGGCAGATCGGCCTCGCAGGCGGGGCAAAGCAGGCCGCCCCGGGTTCGCGCGCCGCACAGCACGCAGGGCTGCGCGAGGACGGATTGCATAAAACAAATGCAGTTGTTCAGTGTTGAAGCAAGCGGGTTTGACAAGCATCCTCCCTTCACGCACCATGCCGCGCCTTATTGACTGATTGTTCACGATAAATGTCCGGGACCGAGACACAACTCATCACGGCGGCATCCTGTCTGCGCAGTGCTCGCCTGTTCAATTATCTGGCGGTGGGTACCACCTTGCTGTCGGCAAGCCTGTTCAGCCTCGGCCTGATGATCGCCGACAAGAAGCTGTCCTTCCTGCCGATGGCGATGTCGCTGCCGCCGGTGATGATCTGGCTGGCGTTTTCCATTTTCGTCTATGCCTCCATCGCCCACCATCCCGACATGAAGGTGCGCCATTACACCAAGTGGGCGGGCTATCGCTATTACGCCGTGGTCGGCACGCTGGTGGTGTTTGCCAACGATCTGGCTCATCTGCCCACGGGCTGGCCGGGCGTATATGCGCTCATGGTGCTCACGCTGGTGCCCTGGGCCGTGTACGACATCTGGAAGGCCGGTCGCGAGGACTGGAAAGACATCGAAATGGAGCCGGCGCAATGACCGATCTGTCGCAATCCCTCACCCCCAAGGCCTGGTCTCTGGCCGAGGTGGAAGCCCTCTATGCCCTGCCGTTCAATGACCTGCTGTTCCAGGCGCAGAGCGTGCATCGCCGGCATTTCGACGCCAACGCGGTGCAACTGTCCACGCTCCTGTCGATCAAGACCGGCGGCTGTTCCGAGGACTGCGGCTATTGCTCGCAATCCGCGCGCCACGATACCGGCCTGGAGCGGGAAAAGCTGCTCGATGTGGCGGAGGTGGTTGAATCGGCGCGAGCCGCCCGCGATGCCGGCGCCACCCGTTTCTGCATGGGCGCGGCCTGGCGTGGACCGAAGGAGAAGGATCTCGGCGCCGTCGCGGAGATGGTGCGCGAGGTGAAGGCGCTGGGTCTGGAGACCTGCGTCACCCTGGGCATGCTCAAGCCTGGTCAGGCGGAACAGCTCAAGGAAGCCGGACTCGATTACTACAACCACAATCTCGACACCGCTTCCGAGTTCTATGGCCAGGTCATCACCACCCACACCCATGACGACCGCCTGGATACCCTGGCCCAGGTGCGAGACGCCGGCATCCACGTCTGTTGCGGCGGCATCATCGGCATGGGCGAGAGCCGCCGGGTACGCGCCGGCCTGGTCATGGAACTGGCCAACCTGAATCCGCAGCCGGAGTCGGTGCCGATCAATATGCTGGTCAAGGTGCCGGGCACGCCGATGGCGCAAGGCGAGGACCTCGACCCGTTCGAGTTCGTGCGCACCATCGCCGTGGCGCGCATCACCATGCCGGCTTCCCACGTCCGCCTCTCCGCCGGCCGTCAGGAACTGGGCGAGGCGGTGCAGGCGCTGTGCTTCCTGGCCGGCGCCAATTCGGTGTTCTACGGTGACCGGCTGCTCACCACCGGCAATCCGGAAGCCGACGCCGACAGTGCCCTGTTCGCCAAGCTCGGCCTGCATGGCGAACCGGTCCAGGGTCGGCGCTGCGCCGGGCACTGATCGCCACTTCTTCCCCCCGCGGGGGGAGGGGGCGCCATGCAGCCAGACCAACTCCAGTCCGCCCTCAACGATCTCGACGTTGAGGGCCTGCTTCGCCGTCGACGCGTGCGCGACGGCGTCCAGGCCGCTCGCGTGACGCTGGACGGGCGCGCCTGCCTGTCCTTCGCCAGCAACGACTATCTCGGCCTGGCCGGGCATCCGGCGATCGCCGAGGCCGCCCGCGCGGCGGCGGCGGAACATGGCGTCGGCGCCGGCGCCGCCCACCTGCTCGGCGGCCATCATCGCCTGCACGAGGATCTTGAACGGGAACTCGCGGGCTGCGTCGGCCTGCCGGCGGCGCTTTTGTTCTCCACCGGCTACATGGCCAACCTGGGCGTCATCCAGGCCCTGCTCGATCGCCATGGAGAAGTGTTCGAGGACCGCCTCAACCATGCTTCCCTGGTCGACGCGGCCCTCCTGTCGCGGGCGAAGCTGAGCCGTTACCCGCACCTCGACCTGGCCGCGCTGGAGCGACAACTCGCCGCCAGCACGGCCAGGGTGAAGCTGATCGCCACCGACACGGTGTTCAGCATGGATGGCGACCTGGCGCCGGTGGCCGATCTGCTGGCGCTGGCGGAACGTCATGACGCCTGGCTGTATCTCGACGACGCGCATGGTTTCGGCGTGCTGGGCGAGCAGGGCGAGGGCGCGTTGTCTCTCCTTGTCCCTCGTTCCTTGCCCCCTGGCTCGCGTCTGATCTATCTCGCCACGCTCGGCAAGGCCGCCGGTGTCTCCGGCGCCTTCGTCGCCGGCACGGACGAACTGATCGAGTGGCTGGTGAACAAGGCGCGCACCTACGTCTACACCACCGCGCAACCGCCCCTGCTGGCGGCGGCGGCGAGCGCCAGCCTGAAATTGATCGCGGCCGAGGGCTGGCGGCGCGAACGCCTGCGCGCGCTGATCGCGCGCCTGCGGGCCGGCGTCGCGGGGCTGCCCTGGCGTCTGCCGGCTTCCGATACGCCGATCCAGCCGCTGCTGGTGGGCGAGGCCGCGGCCGCTCTGGCGTTGTCCGAGGCGCTGAAACGACACGGCATCCTGGCCCCCGCGATCCGGCCGCCGACGGTGCCGCAAGGCACGGCGCGCCTGCGCATCTCCCTGTCCGCGGCGCACACCCTGGATGACGTGGACACGCTGGTGACGGCCCTGCGCGAGGCGGCCGCCGCATGAGCCACGGTCCGCTGTTCCTGCATGGCTGGGGCCTGTCCGGCGCGATCTGGACGGAGACCCGCGCGCGCCTGGGCGGTACGGCGCTCGACCTGCCCGGTTATGGCGCCACGCCGACCGTGACGCCCTACAACGCCGAGACCCTGGCCGATGCCGTGGCCGCGACGATCGAACAGCCCCGCGACGTGGTCGGCTGGTCGATGGGCGGCATGGTCGCCGTGGCCCTGGCGGCGCGTCACCCGGACAAGGTCGCGCGTCTGGCGCTGGTGGGCGCGTCGCCCGCGTTCGTGGCCGCCGCCGACTGGCCGCATGGCCTGGCGCCGGAGGTGCTGGCGGAGTTCGCGCGCGCCCTGGCGGTGGATTATCGCGCCACCCTCTCGCGCTTTCTCTCCTTGCAGGCGCGCGGCGGCGATGCGGCGCGCGAGGTGATCGGCCGCCTGCGGGCGCGGATGCGCGAGCAGGCCGAACCGAGCCAGGAGACGCTGGCCGCCGGCCTCGAATTGCTGCGCGCGGTCGATCTGCGTGATCAGGTCGGGCGGGTCGCCTGCCCGACGCTGCTGCTGCATGGCGCCCACGACACGCTCTGTCCGGCGGCGGCGGCGGTCTGGCTGGCGGAGCACCTGCCGCGCGGCCGTCTGGCCCTGCACGAGCGGGCGGCGCACGCGCCGTTCCTGTCGCATCCGGACTGGTTCGCCACCACCCTCGGAGGATTCCTGCATGGATGAGCCGCTGAAACGCGCCATCCGCCGTTCCTTCGAGCGCGCGGCGGCGAGCTACGATGAGGCCGCCTTCCTGCAGCAGGAAGTGGCGCGGCGGCTCGACGACCATCTCGATGGCGTCAGGATCGACCCCGCCCTGATACTCGATGCCGGCTGCGGCACCGGCTTCGCCTTCGATCTGCTGAAGACGCGCTTTCCCGGGGCTCGCGTCGTCGGCCTCGACATCGCCGAGGCGATGCTGCGCCAGGCACGCGGCCGCCACGGCCAGGCGGGTGGCTGGCGGCGCTGGCTCGGCCGCTTCGCGCCGGAAGCGGGGCGTCTGAGTCCGCTGTGCGCCGATCTGGAGCGGCTGCCGCTCGCGGGCAACAGCATCGACATGGTCTGGTCCAGCCTGGCCCTGCAGTGGGTGGACGATCTGGAGGCCACCTTTCGCGGCGTGCACCGGGTCTTGAAGCCGGGGGGGCTGTTCCTGTTCGCCAGCTTCGGGCCGGATACCCTGAAGGAATTGCGCGCCGCTTCCAGCGATGTCGATGGCCATCCCCACGTCAACAGCTTCATCGACATGCATGATGTCGGGGATGCCCTGGTGCATGCCGGTTTCAGCCACCCGGTGATGGAAATGGAACATCTCACCCTGACCTATGACGAATTGATCGGTCTGATGCGTGATCTCAAGGCGATCGGCGCCCATACCGTCAAGCAGGGCGCCGAACAACGCGCGACCCGTGGCCTCATGGGCAAGATGGCGTGGCGGCGGCTGACGGAGAACTACGAGCGCTTCCGCCGGGAGGGCCGTCTGCCCGCCACCTATGAAGTGGTCTATGGCCACGCCTGGGCCGGCGCCAAGGATCGTCTGGAGGATGGCCGCCAGATCATCCAGTTCCAGATGGCTGACCGCAAGGCGGGACGGCGATGACACCGGGCCGGGGCTTCTTCATCGCCGGCACCGACACCCATGTCGGCAAGACCCGCGTCGCCGCCGCGCTGCTGCATGCCTGTGCCGCGCTCGGTCATCGCGTCGTCGGCATGAAGCCGGTGGCGGCGGGCGCGGAACTGATCGACGGCCAGTGGGTGAACGAGGATGTCGCCCTGCTCACCGCCGCCGGCAGCGTGCGGGCGGCGCCCGAGGCGATCAATCCCTATCTGTTCCGCGAGGCGATCGCTCCGCACATCGCCGCAGAGCACAAGGGCGCGCGCATCGAGATTCCGCGCATCCGCGCCGCCTATGAAGTCCTCGCCGGCGAGGCCGACCTGGTGGTGGTGGAGGGCGTCGGCGGTCTGTTGGTGCCGCTGTCGGAGCGCAAGGATGCCGCCGACCTCGCGGTGGCGCTGGGGCTGCCCGTGATCCTGGTGGTGGGCATGCGCCTGGGCTGCCTCAACCATGCCCTGTTGACCGTCGAGGCCCTCGCCGCGCGGGGCATGCCTCTCGCCGGCTGGGTCGCCAATCGCATCGATCCCGAGATGGCGGCCTATGAGGAAAACCTGCTGGCGTTGCGCCGACGGATCGCCGCGCCGCTGTTGGCGGAAATGCCGCATCTTACACCGCCCGACGTGGCCAGAATGGCGGCCGCGTTCGCGCCGAAAAGGCTGACAACCCTGTTGTCGACGTAGGTTTATTTCTACCTTCTTGTCCTGAAATCCCTGTTTGTGGGCGAAAACACACCGCTATAATCATTCCGGATAAAAAACTCTCCTTGGAGTGAGACATGGTTCTGTCGCGCACCAGTCAATACGCCGTTCAGGCGCTGATCTACATCGCCACCCAGCCCCCCGGCGAGCCGGTCTTGAACCGGGACATCGCCGACCGCCTCAATGTACCGGCCGCCTATCTTGCGAAGATTCTGCAGAACCTGTGCAAGCAGGGTGTGCTCGATTCCTTCCGTGGCCGACTCGGCGGCTTCTGCCTGCGCGAGGGCATGCATCGCACCACGCTAATGCAGGTGCTGGTGCTCACGGAAGGTCCGGATTTCACCAAGAGCTGCATTCTCGGTCTGAAGGATTGTTCCGATGCGACCGCCTGTCCGATGCATTTCAAGTGGGTGCCGGTGAAAAAGAAGATTCTCGCGCTGCTCAATGAGATGAATCTGGAAGAACTGGCCAAGGCCGTGCTCACCGGAAAATATCGGCTCTCCGATCTGCCGGCGGGCGTCCTGCCGCAAGCGGTCTGATCGCTGGGCGATGACGTCGCGGCTGTCGCTGTGGCTGTTCGCCCTCGCGCTGAGCCTGTCCGGTTGCGAGCGGGCGGCGGACAGGCCGACCTTCACGGGCAGTGATATCAGCGGCGCCGCCTTTGGCCTGCAACTGGCATTGACCGACCACAACCTGCGGCCGGTGACGCTGGAGACGTTCAAGGGCAGACTGGTCGTGCTGTTCTTCGGCTATACCCATTGCCCGGATGTCT
>CAZONS010000132.1:0-9032 GCA_964581195.1 uncultured Thiobacillus sp.
GATGCTGGGCACGACCTATATCGTCCAGCTTCAAGGTGCGGATTCCGGCAATGGCACCCTGGCCAATCCGACGTTGGAAATATTCAGTGCCGCCGGCTACTCCCTTGTAAACGACTTTGACAGCGGCATCGGAACTGATGCGCTGCTCGCCTTCACCCCCAGCAGCAGCGGCACCTATTATCTCGCCTCAAGGGGCAGCTACAGCGGCGGCAATGGCACCTACAAACTGAGTGTCGATCTGGACGACCATACCCACAGTGTCTTGACGCACGGCACTGTCTCGGTGGGCAGCCCGGTTAGCGGCGATATTCAGTACCTCGGTGATCAGGACTGGTTCCGCATCGACCTGACGGCAGGCACGGATTATGTCTTCGATCTCAAGGGCGCCGACGCCGGAGGCGGCACCCTGTCTCGTGGCTATCTATTGCTGCTGGATAGCGACGGTTATTACATGATGGGCAATGCCTCGCGCCTGTTCTTCACCCCAGCCGCTAGTGGCTCCTATTACCTGGCGACCCAGGGTAATTACGTCACTGGCACTTACACCCTCAGCGCCAATCTCGACGATTTCAACGGTGGCACCACCACCACCGGCACACTCGCGCCGGGCGGAACGCTTACCGGCACCATCGAGGTCGGCAGCGACCAGGACTGGGTCGCGATCACCCTCACGGCCGGTACCAGCTATGCCTTCTCACTGGAGGGTCGTGATTCTGGCGGCGGCACCTTGTCTGACCCATTCCTGCGCCTGCACGACAGCGCCGGCAATGTCATCGCCTACAACCAGGACGGCGGCTTCGGCAGCGACGCACATCTGACCCACATCGCCACCAGCAGCGGCACTTACTATCTCTCGGCCGAATCGAGCAATTCCAATATGGAACAAGCGGCCACCTATACCCTGTCGACGAAAACCCTCGGCAGCGGCTACCAGGCGACACCGGTTTCCAACGTCATCCCGCTCAGTGGCACCGCCACCCTGGATGGCCTGATCCAGGGCAGCGCCTGGCAATTCAGCGGTGCCCGAGTACTGACCTATTCGTTCAATGACGTGACCGATGAAGGCGCCAACCTCGGCGGTCCCTGGACGGAAGCGCAAAAAGACGCTGTTCGCGAAGCGCTCCTGGCTTGGGAGGCGGTCGCCAACATCGGCTTTGTCGAGATCCCGGGCAGTGTCACCATCGAAAACAACACGGCCGACATTGCCTTCGGGCATGTCGGTGACTTTCTCTACCCCGCCGCCGGCCTCGGCATCTTCCCATCGCCGGATTTCGCCAATCAGTTCCTGTTGGAAGTGGAGTACAGCCGAGCGGAGTATCCCCGTCTGGAAGGCGACGTCCTGGTCGACGACTACGCCAGCGAGATGCAATACCTCAGCCCGGGAGGCACCGGTTTCTGGGTCGGCATGCACGAACTCGGCCACGCCCTGGGCCTCAAGCATCCCTTCGACGATGGCGCCAACGGCCGCCCAACCTTCATGGAACTCGGCATCGGCGGCCAGGACAGCCACGTCTGGACAGCCATGAGCTACGACATCCCGGCGACGAGTCTCTCCAATGGCTACCCAGCCACGCCGATGCTGCTCGACATCCAGGCCATCCAGCGGCTCTATGGCGCGAACAGCGGCTACCACGGCGCGGACAACACCTATTACCTGGCCGACGAGGGCGCCGTGAGAACGCTCTGGGACACCGGCGGCAACGATTGGCTGGATGCCAGCGGACTCACCAGCGGCATCGCGCTCAACCTGGAAGCCGGCAGCATCAACCCATACGGTTACCAGGACTCGGTCATCGCCATCGCCTATGGCGTCAGCATCGAGAACGCGCGCGGCGGTACCGGCGCGGACACCCTCATGGGCAGCAGCGCCGCCAACATCCTCGCAGGCGGCCTCGGCAACGACACCTACCTCGTCGACAACCGTGGCGACGCCATCATCGAGTTCGAAAGACAGGGCAACGACAGCGTCCAGGCCACGCTCTCCTGGACCCTCGGCGCCCACCTGGAAAACCTGACCCTGACCGGCGCCTATCGCTACAGCGGCACCGGCAACGCCCAGGACAACACCCTCACCGGCAACACCGCCGGCAACATCCTCAGTGGCGGGTCCGGCGCCGACACCTTGATCGGCGGTGCCGGAAACGACACCTACATCGTCGACAACGCCGGTGACACCATCCAGGAAACCGGCACCGACGCGAACGACGGCGTCCGCAGTTGGGTGGACTGGACCTTGGGCGACAATCTGGAAACCCTGACCCTGCTCGGCACCCGGTCCCTGGACGGCACCGGCAACGCCCTGAACAACACGCTCACCGGCAACGGCAACGCCAATGTGCTGAACGGCGCTGGCGGCAACGATGTCCTCGACGGCGCCTCCGGCAACGACACCCTCAGCGGCGGCACCGGCGCCGACACCTTCGCCTTCACCACCCCGCTCAATGCGCTGCGCAATGTCGACACGATCACCGACTTCGTCAGCGGCGCGGACAGGATTCAACTCTCACCAGCGATCTTCAGGGACACGGGCTTAAGCGGCAGCCCGGCCTCGGATGCCTTCTTCCATGCCGGTAGCGAAGCGCACGACGCTAACGACCGCATCCTGTATCACACGGATACCGGGGCGCTGTCCTACGACGCCGATGGCACCGGGGCGCTGGCGGCGGTGCAATTCGCTGTACTGAGCGGGGCGCCGATCTTGCTCTACAGCGATTTTCTGGTCGGCTGAGGCTTCGACTTGAACCCTCGCTGAGCCGACCTGTAGCGCAGGCGAGACGCCTGCCGCGTGGGCCTGACCAGAAGAACACATGCAGGCGAGACGCCTGCGCTACATGCCGGATTCGTCTGGAAAATTGCGGTTGGCTCGGCGGAAACAATATTTCGAGCCGAAGATCCTGTTTGATCCGGGCTGGCCTATAACGCGGGTGCGGGGAGCAAAACCCGGTGATTAAGGGGGCTTCCCAGGATTTGAAGTGTGACTGGCACCCGAAAACACATGGGAGTCCGGCAATGACGAGCCTGTTTCCAAGCGATCTGAGCGTGGACGATTACAGCGCCGATGTGTCCACCACGGGAACGGTGTCGGCGGGGGGCGGCACCACCGGCCAGATCGAGATCAACGCAGACCAGGACTGGTTCCGAATCAATCTCACGGCGGGTCGGGTTTACGCTTTCGACCTAAGCGGCGCCGACTCGGGCGGCGGCACGCTGCCGAATCCCATCCTGTATTTGTTGAATGGCTGGGGCAGCCTGATCGCCATCGACGATGACAGCGGCACCGGTTCCGACGCCCGCGTGGTCTACAGCCCGGGCAGCAGCGGCAACTTCTACCTGTCGGCACAGGGCGGTTATGCCGCCACTGGAAGCTATACCCTGACGGCGACGGACATCGGCGCCGATGACTATGCGGGCGGCGTCGGCACGACCGGGGCGCTGGCGGTGGGCGGCGCGGCCAGCGGCGAAATCCAGTTCGGCAGCGACCAGGATTGGTTCCGCGTCGAACTGATCGCCGGACACATTTATGCCTTCGACATGAAGGGTGTGGATTCCGGCGGCGGCAGCCTGGCTGCCCCGTTTCTGTACTTTCTCAATGGCGCGGGCGCTTATGTGACCTCCAATTTTGGCGGCGGCACCGGCGCCGACGCCCGCATCACCGTGAATGCCGGCAGCACCGGCGCCTACTACCTTGCCGCCGCGAGTTTCTACGGCGAGCCCGGCACTTACACCCTGACCGCGACCGAACTGGGCACCGATGACTATGCCGGCGACATCTCGACCACCGGCACCGTCGCGCCCGGCGGTTCGACCACCGGCGGCATCCAGTTCGCCTATGAGCAGGACTGGTTCCGCATCGAGCTCACCGCCGGCAGGATCTACAACTTCGACCTCATGGGTCTGGACTCCGGTGGCGGCACACTGGCCGACCCGCACCTGCTGCTCCACGATGCCGCGGGCGGCTTCCTGACCTATGACGGCGACAGTGGCACCGGTCGCGACGCCAGAATCGCCTATCTCGCCGCGACCAGCGGTAGCTATTACCTCGCCGTACAAGGGCTGGAAACCAATGGCGTCGGCACCGGCAGCTACACCCTGTCGGCCAGCGACATCGGCGCCGACGACTATGCCGGCAGCACCAGCACCAGCGGCAGTCTCAGCCTCGGCGGCACGGCCACAGGCAACATCCAGACGGCCAACGATCAGGACTGGTTCCGGGTCGAACTCAGCGCCGACCGGATCTACGCCTTCGATCTGAAAGGTGTGGACTCGGGCGGCGGCACCCTGGCCGACCCGTTCCTGCGGCTGCTGGATGGCGCGGGCAACGCCCTGGCCTATGACGACGACAATGGCAGCGGCCATGACGCCCGACTCACCTTCGTCGCCAGCAGCGGCGGGACTTATTACCTGTCCGCCCAGGGGGTGGGCGGGGCCGGCACCTACACCCTGGCGGCCACGGATATCGGCGCCGACGATCATCTCGGCGGCACGGCGACCACATCCAGTGTCGCGCCCGGAGCGTCTGCCAGCGGCAACATCCAGTACAACGACGACCAGGACTGGTTCCGTATCGACCTGATGGCCGGAACGACCTATCTCTTTCGGCTACAAGGCGCGGATTCCGGCAACGGCACCCTGGCCAATCCCGCGCTGCAATTGAACGATGCCACGGGCAACTACGTGGCCTCGGACTACGACAGCGGCACCGGGCTCGATGCCCTGATCGCCTACACCCCCGCAGGCGGCGGCACCTACTACCTCGCCGCCGCGAGCCAGTATGGCGGCGAAGGCGGCACCTACACCCTGAGCGTCGGGCTCGATGACTACCTCGGTAGCACGCTCACCAGCGGCACCCTCGCGCTGGGAACCTCGATCAGCGGCGAAGTCCAGTATGCGGACGACCAGGACTGGTTCCGCGTCAACCTGGTCGCGGGCGTGGACTATGTCTTCGACCTCAAGGGCGCGTCTGCCGGAGGCGGCACCCTGGTCAACCCCTATCTGTTGCTGCTCGATAACGCCGGAAACTACCTCGCCGGAGACTGCACGCATCTGTTCTTCACGCCAGGCAGCGGCGGCACCTACTATCTTGTCGCCCGCGACATGGGTGACACCGGCAGCTACACCCTCAGCGCCAGGACGGACGATTTCAGCGGCGGCGTCACCACCACCGGCACGCTCGCGCCGGGCGGATCGGTCAGCGGCAGTATCGACGGCGCCAGCGACCAGGACTGGTTTCGCATCACCCTCAGCGCCGGCGGCAGCTACACGTTTTCATTGGAAGGCCGCGACTCCGGCGGCGGCAGCCTCGTCGACCCGTTGCTGCGCCTGCGCGACAGCGCCGGCAACATCATCGCCAGCAACCAGGACGGCGGCTTCGGCCAGGACGCGCATCTCACCCACATCGCCCCATCCGGCGGCACCTTCTACCTATCGGTCGAGCCGGAATCCGCCAGCAGCGACAATATCGGCAGCTACACCCTCTCCAGCCGCGGTCTGGGCAGCGGCTACCAGGCGACACCGGTTTCCAACGCCATCCCGCTGACCGGTACCGCCGCGCTGGATGGACTGATCCAGGGCAGCGCCTGGCAATTCAGCGGTTCTCGGGTGCTGACCTATTCGTTCAACGCCGTGACCGATGAAGGCGCCAACCTGGGCGGCCCCTGGACGGACGCGCAAAAGGACGCGGTTCGGGAAGCGCTCCTCGGCTGGGAAGCGGTCGCCAACATCAGCTTTGTCGAAATTCCGGGCAGCGCCACCATCGAGAACAACACGGCCAATCTCGCCTTCGGCCATGTCGGCAGCTTTCTCTACCCCGCCGCCGGCCTCGGCATCTTCCCATCCCCGGATTTCGCCGATCTCTTCCTTGCGGAAGTGGAGTACAGCCGAGCGGAATATCCCCGGCTGGAAGGCGACGTGCTGGTCGATGACCATGCCGCCGAAATGCAATACCTCCACCCGGGAGATAGCGGATTCTGGGTCGGCATGCACGAACTCGGCCATGCCCTGGGCCTGAAACACCCCTTCGACGACGGCGCCAACGGCCGCCCCACTTTCATCAGTCTTGGCATCGGCTACCAGGACAGCAACGCCTGGACCACCATGAGTTACAACAACACCTCGGCAACAGGGTATGCCAACGGCTATCCGGCTACCCCCATGCCGTTGGACATCCAGGCCATCCAGCGCCTCTACGGCGCCAACGCCAGCTACCACGGCGGCGACAACACCTACTACCTGGTCGATGACGGCGCCCTCAGAACGATCTGGGATACCGGCGGCAACGATTGGCTCGACGCCAGCGCGCTCTACCAAGGCATCCAGCTCAACCTTGCGGCGGGCAGCAGCATCCCAATCGGCAACCTGGGCACGGTCAGCGCCATCGCCTACGGCGTCAGCATCGAGAACGCGCGCGGCGGCGCGGGCGCGGACACCCTGACCGGCACCAGCGCTGACAACATCCTCGACGGCGGCCCCGGCGCGGACAGCCTGATCGGCGGGCTGGGCAACGACACTTACCGCATCGACGACAGCGGCGACCGCATCACCGAACTCGCCAACGCCGGCAACGACACGGTGTACAGCACGTTTTCCCACACCCTCGGCGCCGAGCTGGAAAACCTCGTCCTGATCGGCGCCAATGCCCTCAACGGCACCGGCAACGGCCTCGACAACCTCCTCACCGGCAACGACTACAACAACCTCCTCGACGGCGGCAGCGGCCGCGACACGATGGCCGGCGGCCTCGGCAACGACACCTACCGGGTCGACAACAGCGGCGACCACATCACCGAACTCGCCAACGCCGGCAACGACACGGTGCAAAGCACGGTATCGCACAGCCTCGACGCGAACGTGGAAAGCCTCCTCCTGATCGGCGCCAACGCCCTCAACGGCACCGGCAACGAGCTCGACAACCAGATCACCGGCAACGACTACAACAACACCCTGAACGGCGGCGCCGGTCGCGACACCCTGACCGGCGGCCTCGGCAACGACACCTACCTCGTCGACAACCGTGGCGACGCCATCATCGAGTTCGAAAGACAGGGCAACGACAGCGTCCAGGCCACGCTCTCCTGGACCCTCGGCGCCCACCTGGAAAACCTGACCCTGACCGGCGCCTATCGCCACAGCGGCACCGGCAACGCCCTCGACAACACCCTCACCGGCAACGCCGCTGGCAACATTCTCAGCGGCGGCAGCGGCGCCGACACGCTGATAGGCGGCGCCGGCAACGACACCTATATCGTCGACAACGCCAATGACACCATCCAGGAAACCGGCACCGACGCGAACGACGGCGTCCGCAGTTGGGTGGACTGGACCCTGGGCGACAATCTGGAAACCCTGACCCTGCTCGGCACCCGGTCGCTGGACGGCACCGGCAACGCCCTGAACAACACCCTCACCGGCAACGGCAACGCCAATGTGCTCGATGGCGGCGCCGGCAACGATGTCCTGGATGGCGCCTCCGGCCACGACACCCTGACCGGCGGCACCGGCGCCGACACGTTCGCCTTCTCCACCCCGCTCCATGCGCTGCGCAACGTCGACACGATCACCGACTTCAACAGCGGCGAGGACAAGCTTCAGCTCTCGCCGGCGATTTTCGAAGAAATGGGCTTCAGCGGCAGCCCGGGTTCGGATGCGTTCTACCATGCAGGCAGCGCGGCGCAGGACGCTAACGACCGCATCCTGTATCACACGGATACCGGGGCGCTGTCCTACGACGCCGATGGCACCGGGGCGCTGGCGGCGGTGCAATTCGCTGTACTGAGCGGGGCGCCGATCTTGCTCTACAGCGATTTTCTGGTCGGCTGAGGCTTCGACTTGAACCCTCGCTGAGCCGACCTGTAGCGCAGGCGTCGCGCCTGCCGCGTGGGCCTGACCAGGGGCCGTAGCCCGGATGCAGCCCGCCATGATGCGCGTTGGTTGTGCGCAAACGCTCGCCGGGCGGAATCCGGGGTTTTTGCGGTTCCGCGCCGAAATTACCCGGACTCCGCCCGCTCCCCCCTCGGCGCCCGACCAAACGGCGGCGCGCGGGCTGCATCCGGGCTACGCCTGCTGTTGCACCACACGTTTTTCCTGGCGGGCTGAACACCCCGGGAGGCGTACCCGAAGCCGCGGGACGCTGAACCGACGCACGAACGGGGTGGTGGGTCATGAGTGCTACTATTCGCGGCTTTACAGCCTGCCCGCATGGGTTTCGAGCGGATAGCGTGATGCGCCGTCATTACCAGCCATGACAAAGTTGAAAGAAAAGCGGCGTATACCGTCCAAGCCATGGTATTCCCCGCATTCGGCAACGATTCGCCTCTACCGCGAAATCAGGCGCCACGCTCCCTGCATCGCTTCAGCACATCTTCCCCAGAAACTGGCTGTGCCCGGGCAGCCGCCCATGGCCCATACGTCAAACACTCCGATATGACCCACCGATCCCTGCACTTGCCGTCATTCGGCGCTTTTTGCCTGCTCGCCGGGTTGTGCCCGCTGGCCAACGAACTCGGGGCCGCGCCGCTCACTCTCGACAAGGCGCTCCAGGCCGCGATTTCCTCGCACCCGCTGATCCAGGGCAAGCGTTCCGCGCGGGACGCGGCCAAGGCGGAACAGGAGGGGGCCGAATGGCAGCGCTACCCGACGCCCAGCATCGAGGCCAATACCGCGACCGGCGGCGAGAATGCCAGTGTGTTCCGCCTGGATCAGCCGCTGTGGACGGGGGGGCGCATCACCGCGGGGATCGATGCCGCCGGCAGCCGTTACGACGCGGCCGGCACGGCCATCGACGAAACCCGGCAGGAACTCGCGTTGAAGGTGATCGCGGCGAGCGCGGAGGCATTGCGACTGCAGGCGCGTCTGGTGCATGCGCAGGCCAGTGTCCGTGAGCACGAGAAACTGCTGGCGATGATCCGCCGTCGCGTCGAGCAGGAGGTCAGTCCGCTGGCCGACCAGCGCCTGGCGGAATCGCGTCTCTACGCCACGATCAACGAGCTGTCGGCCACCACCCAGGGCATGCGCAACGCGCTGACGCAACTCGGGCA
>CAZONS010000133.1:0-8952 GCA_964581195.1 uncultured Thiobacillus sp.
GAGGGCCTCGGCGTGCCGGTGCTGGACCATTACTGGCAGACCGAGACCGGCTGGGCAATGCTGACCTACCTGCCCGGCGTCGATCTCAAACCCAACCGTTTCGGCTCGCCCGGCTTCCCGTCCTACGGTTTCAATATTCGTGTCGTGAACGACCTGACCGGTGAAGAGTGTGGGCCCGGCGAGAAGGGCGTGCTCGCCGTGGCGCCGCCGCTGCCGCCGGGCTGCCTGACCACGGTCTGGGGGGATGACAGCCGCTACGTGAACAGCTACTTCGGCCAGTTCGAGCACACCCTGCTCTATTCCTCCTCGGACTGGGCGATGCGCGACGACGACGGCTATTACTTCATCCTCGGCCGCACCGACGACGTCATCAACACCGCCGGCCACCGCCTCGGCACGCGGGAAATCGAGGAAGCCCTGCAGGCGCACCCGGCGCTGGCCGAAGTCGCGGTGGTGGGCGTGCACGACGAGGTGAAGGGCCAGGTGCCGATCGGCTTCTGCACGGTGAAGGACCCGGCATCGATCGCCACGCCCGAAGCCCGGGCGGCGCTGGAGAAATCCTGTATCGCCAAGGTGGCGGAACGGCTCGGCGCCGTGGCCAAGCCCTGCCGGTTGCACTTCGTCGTCGCCCTGCCGAAAACCCGCTCCGGCAAGCTGCTGCGCCGATCGATCCAGGCCCTGGCGGAAGGCCGCGAAACCGGCGACCTCTCCACCCTCGACGACCCCAACGCCCTGGAGGAAATCAGGAAGGCGGTGGGCCGATGAGGGTGCCGCTTTTCTTCCCCCTTTATCAAAGGGGGATTGAGGGGGATTTAGCGACGCTTCCACTGGCGCAAGCCTTGGAGAAATCCCCCCTAGCCCCCCTTTTTCAAAGGGGGGGACTTTGTCAGCCCCACGAGGACATTCAATGACTCAAGTCACTTCCGCCGGCGCGGCATTCCGCGCCGCCGTCGCCGCCGAACAGCCCTTGCAGGTGGTCGGCGCCATCAATGCCTATTCGGCGCTGCTGGCCGAGCATTCCGGCTTCAAGGCGCTGTATCTCTCCGGGGGCGGTGTGGCGGCCAGTTCCTGCGGCATTCCCGACCTTGGCATCACCACCCTGGAGGACGTGCTGGTCGATGCCCGCCGCATCACCGACGTCACTCCCGTGCCCTTGCTGGTCGACATCGACACCGGCTGGGGCGGCGCCTTCAACATCGCCCGCGCGGTGCGCGCGCTGACCCGCGCCGGGGTGGCGGCGGTGCACATCGAGGACCAGGTGATGCAGAAGCGCTGCGGCCACCGTCCCGGCAAGGCCATCGTCAGCCAGGCGGAGATGGTGGATCGGGTGAAGGCGGCGGTGGATGCCCGCATCGACCCGGAATTCGTGATCATGGCCCGCACCGACGCGCTTCAGGCCGAGGGTCTGCAAGCGGCCATCGACCGCGCCGGCGCCTGTGTCGAGGCCGGCGCCGACATGATCTTCCCGGAGGCCATGACCGAGCTGGCGCAGTACGCAGCCTTCGCCAAGGCGGTGCGGGTGCCCATCCTCGCCAACATCACCGAATTCGGCGCCACGCCCTTGTTCACGGTGGAGGAACTGCGCGGCGTCGGCGTCGGCCTGGTGCTCTACCCGCTCTCCGCCTTCCGCGCCATGAGCCAAGCGGCGTTGAAGGTCTACGGCGCGATCCGCGCCGACGGCACCCAGAAGCACGTGCTCGACAGCATGCAGACACGCATGGAGTTGTACGACCACCTCGGCTACCACGGCTTCGAACAGAAGCTGGACGCGCTGTTTGCGTCGGGCAAGGAATAACAAGCCGTAGGTCGGGTTAGGCCACAGGCCGTAACCCGACACCCCGCACCGTCGGGTTACGCGATAAAGCCGCTAACCCGACCTACAAGAGGAGACACCATGAGCGAAACCCCCGCCCCCGGCATCAAGCCGAAGAAATCCGTCGCCCTGTCCGGCGTCGTCGCCGGCAACTCGGCCCTGTGCAGCGTCGGCCGCACCGGCAACGACCTGCACTATCGCGGCTACGACATCCTCGACATCGCCGACGTCTGCGAATTCGAGGAAGTCGCCCACCTGCTGATCCACGGCCATTTCCCCAACCGCGCCGAACTGGCCGCCTACAAGACCCGGCTGAAAGCCCTGCGCGGCCTGCCGGCGGTGCTGAAGACGGTGCTGGAGCAACTGCCCGCCGCCGCCCACCCGATGGACGTGATGCGCACCGCCGTCTCCACCCTGGGCTGCCTCCTGCCCGAGGACGAGAAGCAGCCCGTGTCCGGCGCCCGCGACATCGCCGATCGCCTCATCGCCAGCCTCGGCTCCGCCCTGCTCTACTGGTACCACTACAGCCACAACGGCCGCCGCATCGACACGGAAACCGATGACGACTCCATCGGCGGCCATTTCCTGCATCTGCTGCATGGCGAGGCTGCTCCCGAGATCTGGGTGCGCGCCATGCACACCTCGCTGATCCTCTACGCCGAGCATGAATTCAACGCCTCCACCTTCACCGGCCGCGTCATCGCCGGCACCGGCTCGGACATGTATTCCGCCCTCACCGGCGCCATCGGCGCGCTGCGCGGCCCGAAGCACGGCGGCGCCAACGAAGCGGCGTTCTGCATCCAGTCGCGCTACGACAGCCCGGACGAGGCGGAAGCCGAC
Source organism: uncultured Thiobacillus sp. (assembly GCA_964581195.1). GTDB lineage: Bacteria > Pseudomonadota > Gammaproteobacteria > Burkholderiales > Thiobacillaceae > PFJX01. The sequence goes on from CAZONS010000133.1 coordinate 2,654, forward strand.
ATCCGCGCGCGGGTGGCGAACAAGGAAGTCATCATCGGCTTCGGCCACCCGGTCTACACGGTGTCCGACCCGCGCAATGGGGTCATCAAATCCGTGGCAAAAAGACTCGCCGACCACAACGGCAACCGCAAGCTCTACGACGTGGCCGACCGCCTGGAAGCGGTGATGAAGGAAATCAAGAACATGTTCCCCAACCTGGACTGGTTCAGCGCCGTGTCCTACGCCCAGATGGGCGTGCCCACCGCCATGTTCACGCCGCTGTTCATCATCTCGCGCACCACCGGCTGGGCCGCGCATGTGATCGAACAACGCATAGACGGCAAGATCATCCGCCCCTCCGCCAACTACACCGGCCCGGAGGATCTGAAATTCGTGCCGATCGACCAGCGGCCCTGACCAATCGTAGGTCGGGTTAGGCGCGGGGTTTGCGCCGTAACCCGACGCAACATCCCCAAACGTCGGGTTACGCGATGAAGCCGCTAACCCGACCTACTTGATCCTAGAAAGGAACCCTCATGTCCGCCCACGACATCCGCTCCGCCGAACGCCCGCCCTTCGACACCGTCCTGCAGGCCATGACCGAGTACGTCTGCGATTACGACGCCAGCCAGTCCGTCCTGGCGATGGAAACCGCACGCTACTGTCTGATGGACTCCCTCGCCTGCGCCCTGATGGCGCTGGATTATCCGGAATGCACCAAGCTGCTCGGCCCCATCGTCCCCGGCGCATCGCTGCCCGGCGGCACGCGCGTGCCCGGCACCTCGCATGAACTCGACCCGGTGAAGGCGGCCTGGGACATCGGCTGCCTGGTGCGTTTCCTCGACTTCAACGACACCTGGCTGGCCGCCGAATGGGGCCACCCCTCCGACAACCTCGGCGCGATTCTCGGCATCGCCGATTGGCTTTCCCGCAAGCGCGTGGCCGAGGGCCAGGCGCCGCTGCTGATGCGCGACGTTCTGATGGCGATGATCCAGGCGCATGAAGTGCAGGGCGTCACCGCCCTGGAAAACGCCTTCAACCGTGTCGGCCTCGACCACGTCATGCTGGTGCGCATCGCCTCCACCGCCGTCGCGGCGCGCATGCTCGGCGGCAGCCGCGAGGAAGTGCTGAACGCCCTCTCGCACGCCTGGATCGACGGTTGCAGCTTGCGCACCTACCGCCACGCCCCCAACACCGGCTCGCGCAAATCCTGGGCGGCGGGCGACGCCAGTTCGCGCGGCGTGCATCTGGCGCTGATCGCGCTCACCGGCGAGATGGGCTATCCCTCGGCGCTCACCGCCAGGACCTGGGGCTTCCAGGACAGTCTGTTCCGCGGCAATGAACTCAAGTTCAGCCAGGGCTTCGGTTCATATGTCATGGAAAACATCCTGTTCAAGATCAGCTTCCCGGCCGAATTCCACGCCCAGACCGCCGTCGAATGCGCGATGCAACTGCATCCCGTGGTGAAAGATCGTCTCGACCAGATCGAGCGCATCGAGATCGAAACCCAGGAAGCCGGCTGCCGCATCATCGACAAGACCGGCCCCATGAACAACTACGCCGACCGCGACCACTGCATCCAGTACATGATCGCCGTGCCGCTGATCAAGGGCTCGCTTACCGCCGCAGACTACACCGACGCCGGCGCCGCCGACCCGCGCATCGACCAGCTGCGCGCCCTCACCACGGTGAAGGAAAACCCGCGCTTCTCGACGGAATACCTGGAAGCCGACAAACGCCATATCGGCAACAGTGTGCAAGTGTTCTTCAAGGACGGCAGCTCGACCGAGAAAGTCTGCATCGACGCCCCCATCGGCCACCGCCGCCGCCGTGACGAGGGCATCCCGGTCCTGGTGAAGAAGTTCGAAGCCGCCATCGCCGCCAGGCTGTCAGCCAAGAAATGCGCCGCATTGAACGAAATGTGCGCCGACCAGGCCCGCTTCGAGGCGGTGCCGGTGCAGGAATTCATGGGCTTGTTCGCGGTGTGAGCATAAGGGGCCTGGATTCGAATGCACAGAATCCGGGCCACCTCAGCTCCTTTGTGGACAGTCCTTTAGAATATCCAGACTGAATCCGTAATAAGAACCCAGCTTGATTTCTTCCTCCCAAAGACTCCGAACCTGGGTGTTCTTTGCGAAGAAAGACATCCCACAGACCCACGCTAGCCAAACGTCGCGGTCAATGTAGCCGGCTTTGTAAAACAGATACTCCTCAGCACAAAGATTGAAATAGTCATATAGAACGTCAACCTCGCCTTCTTGAAGTGCCAAGTTCTGGTCACGCTTGACAATGGCATTCAGTTTTCCATTCAGACTGTTGTAACGCTCGTTGAACTTATCGAACAGGCTGACGAAAAGTTGAGTGTTCTGCTGATGCTGTGCATAGAGAAAGTACACAAAGCCACCAATAGCTCCCGTAACCGCTATTACCAGACTCTGGTCAAGAGTCAGAAAAACTGAGGGATTAGCCCAGTAAGCCAAAACAAAAAAAACAGAAACCAGCAATACAAACAACACGGGATACCATCCGCGTCGGTCGACTGCGAAATGGAACATCTTTGCACGCATGCTCTTCAATCTCGACATGACTGAATTCCTTACGCCGCCTGCCGAAACGGCTCAATCTCCGGTACCGGCTTCTGCGCCGCCTTCCACAGATCCCATTTCATCTGCCCGGCCAGCCAGGATTCCGGTGTGGTACTGGTCAACAAGCCAATGCGAATGGCCATGTCGGCGCTGATGGCGGAACGGCCGTTGAGAATCCGGGATAGCTGCACCCGGGAAATCGTCAAGCGGCGCGCGATTTCCTCGATGGTCATGTCATCCGGGAGGAATTCGCGCAGCACCTCTCCCGGGTGCGGCGGGTTGAACATATGGCCCATGATGGCTCCTAGTGATAGTCCTGATAATCCACCAGCACGGCGTCCTCACCCTCGAATGTAAAGGTGAGTCGCCAGTTCTCGTCGACCCAGACGGCCCAATGGCCCTTCAGGTCACCCTTGAGCGGGTGGAGTTTCCAGTTGGGGGCGTCCATATCTTCCGGCTTCTTGGCGTCGTCCAGACGGGAAAGCTGAAGACGTAACCGCTTTTCATGCTTGGACTGAATACCTGCCTTCGAACCTGTCTCGAAGAATCGCTCTATGCCCTTGTGCCTGAAGCTCTTGATCATGTAGCAAATGTATCGTGTAACGCGACGAGTTACAAGGCGTCGTTCTTCCAGATGTACACCACCTGCCGCAAAGTCGGATCTCGCAATCGCTCAGATGAAGCCCCTACCTTTCGGTAATCCCGCCTACTCGATCACTTCCCCATGCCAGCCCAGCGGCGACAGGCCGCGCGCCAGGGCGCCTTCCTTCAGCGTTTGCAGCAGCGCATGGGGACCGGCGACGTAGAAGTCGGCGCGGCGCAGATCGGGGTGGTGGGCGAGGATGGATTCGGTAATGGCGGCGGGTCCGGCGGCGGAGTCCAGCGACTGATAGCGAAAATCATCGAGCGCATCGGCCCAGGAACGACAGTGGTTTTCCTGGTAGTGGCCGCCCTTGTTGCCGACGCTGCCCGCCGCCCAGTAGAGGTGCATGGATTCAGCGATCTCCAGACTCATGGCGTGCTGCACCAGACTCTTGATCGGCGCGAAGCCCTCTTCCCAGGCGACGAAGATCACCGGCCGGCGCGAATCCAGCTTCATCACGAAACGGCCGTGCGGGCCGTCGACGCGAACCACGTCCTCCTTGGCCATGTCCTCGAAGACATGGCGCGGGAAGGGCCGGTTGTCGCGGCGGATGTGCAGTTCGATGTGGCGGTCCTCGCAGGGGCAACTGGCGACGTAGTACTCGCCGCCGAGATCGCCGATGGTCAGGCTGACCCGCTGCCCGGCGAGGAAATGCAGGCGCTGGCTGCGCGGCGCGATGAGGTGCAGGGCGGCGATGCGCTCGTTGATGATCTCCACCGACTTCACCCGGGTGGGGATGCTCTGTGGCGGAATGTCGTCGGCGCCGGAAACGCCGGCCTCCAGCACCACATCGCTGACCGCCGTGTAGGAGCAGAGCAGGAAGGCGCCCTCGGCCTTTTCCGACTCCTTGAGCACGAAATCGTGCGGATGCACTTTCTTCACCTGGCCGGAAACCAGCTTCGCCCTGCATTCACCGCAATTGCCGTTGCTGCACCCGTAATTGAGCGGGATGCCGGCGCGCAGGGCGGCTTCCAGCAGGGTGTCGTTGCCATCCACGAAGAACTCGTGGCCGGCGGGCAGTACCGTGACCTGTGCGGACATGATGCGCATCACATTTTCCTGGGCCAGCAGGGCCTCGGCGCGTTCCGCCTCCTGGGGCGTCGCGTCGAGTTCCTGCCTGAGCCACTGTTTGAGATCGACGACCGCCTGCTGAACGGCGGGTATCGCGGCCCCACCCCCCAGGTCGGCGACATCGTCCAGTTTGTCTTCGAGGAAGCGCAGCACCTCGTCGTAGTGCAGCAACAGGGTCTTGGCCGCGGCGAATTCCCGGCTCATCTCGTACAGGCGCTCGGCCAGCACCTCCTTGTCCGGCAGGGCGCGTTCCATGACCCGGCGGGAGAACGCCTTGGCCTTGATCTCCTCGACCCGCTTGAATTCGCCGTTGTCCTCCCACTGCACGTCGGGAAACACCCGCAGCAGTTCGTTCATGTCCACCATGCCGTCGAACGTGGCCAGTTCGTCGTCGTGGATCATGCGCTGGATGGTGGATCGCGGCACACCCACCAGTCGGGCGACACGGGAGAGGGGGAGAAAATGTGACATGGCCCCCATAATAGCCAGCCCCCCCCACACCCGCAAAACAGCGCGACCGAATATTTGAACATGCTAAACCTCCCCCCCCGCCCCTATCCCGAAGCCGCCGCCCGGTCACTGCGCCACGCCGGCCTGCCGCCGCTTTTGGCAAGACTCTACGCCGCGCGCGGCGTCGAGGCGCCGGAACAGATGAAGCACAAGCTGACGGAAATGCTGCCCCCCGCCGCGATGAAACACTGCGAGGCGGCGGCGGCGCGGCTGGCGGATGCCTGCCGTGACGGCGAGAAGCTGCTGGTGGTGGCCGATTACGATGCCGATGGCGCCACCGCCTGCGCGGTCGCGGTCACCGGCCTGGCGGCGCTGGGCGCGAAGGTGGAATACATCGTGCCCAACCGCTTTGAATACGGCTATGGCCTGTCGCCGGAAATCGCGCGGCTGGCCGCCGAGCACCGACCCGATCTGTTGATCACCGTCGACAACGGCATCGCCGCGCACGCCGGCATCGAGGAAGCGCGCCGCCTGGGCATGGAGGTGCTGGTCACCGATCACCACCTGCCCGGCGAGACCCTGCCCGAGGCCCTGATCGTCAACCCCAACCAGCCCGGCTGTGCCTTTCCCAGCAAGCATCTAGCCGGGGTCGGGGTGATGTTCTACGTGCTGATCGCGTTGCGCGCGGAGTTGCGCAAACGCGGCGCCTTTTCCGGCAAGGCCGAACCGAATCTGGGGGAACTGCTCGACCTGGTCGCGCTCGGCACGGTGGCCGACGTGGTCAAGCTGGACGCCAACAACCGCCTGCTGGTGGAACAGGGTCTCACTCGCATGCGCGAGGGCAAGGCCCGCCCCGGCATCCGGGCGCTGTTCACGGCGGCGGGACGCACAGCCACGCGGGCGTCGGCGGAGGATCTCGGCTTTCTCATCGGTCCCCGCCTCAATGCCGCCGGCCGCCTGGCCGACATGAGCGTGGGCATCGAATGCCTGCTGGCCCGCGACGACGCCACGGCGCAGAAGCTGGCGGGAGAGCTCGATCGCCTCAACCGCGAGCGGCGGGAGATCGAGGCCGACATGCAGGATCAGGCTTTGGCCCTGCTCGATGGCATCGAGGTGGCCGAGGGCGCCAGCCTGACCCTGTTCGACCCGGCCTGGCACCAGGGTGTGGTCGGCCTGCTCGCCTCGCGCCTGAAGGAGCGCCATCATCGGCCGACGATGATCTTCGCCGATGGCGGCGACGGTCTGTTGAAAGGTTCCGGCCGCTCGATTCCAGGCCTGCATCTGCGCGACGCCCTCGATGTGGTGGATCGCCGCCATCCCGGCCTCATCCTCAAATTTGGCGGCCACGCCATGGCGGCCGGCCTCACCCTGCGCCGGGAGAGCCTGGACAGGTTCAAGGAGGCCTTCGAGCGCGTCGCCCGCGAGAGCCTCTCCGCCAGCGACCTGGAAAAGGTGATCGAGACCGACGGCGAGCTCAGCCCCGCCGACTGCACCCTCGAAAACGCCGAGGCGCTGCGCAACGCGGTCTGGGGGCAGGGTTTCCCGGCGCCCGCCTTCCAGGGCGAATTCAT
>CAZONS010000134.1:0-8906 GCA_964581195.1 uncultured Thiobacillus sp.
GCGGCAGGTCTGGGCGCGGTTGAACTGCAGGGTGAGCCGCTCGCCAAACGGTTCCCTCTCGCCGGCCGCGTTGAGCGCGGTCAGGTAGTTGCTGATGTGGCCGTCGTACTGGGCGGTATGGGTGAAGGCCTTTTTCGCCAGTTCGAAACGGGTGGCATCGCCCAGCGCGCCCGCATTGGCCTTCATCTCGTCGATCAGGGCCGCGTAGTCGGCCGGATCGGTGACGATGGCGACGTGTTTGTAGTTCTTGGCGGAGGACCGGACCATGGCCGGGCCGCCGATGTCGATGTTCTCGATGGCGTCATCCAGCGTATGCGGCTTCGACACGGTGGCCACGAAGGGATAGAGGTTGACGCAGACCAGGTCGATGTAGCCCATGCCGTGTTCGCTCATGGTCTCGACATGCGCGGTGAGGTCGCGCCGCGCCAGGATGCCGGCGTGAACCTTGGGATGCAGGGTCTTGACCCGGCCGTCGAGCATTTCCGGGAAGCCGGTGTAGTCGGAGACGTCGATCACCGGCAGGCCGGCATCGCGGATGGCGCGGGCGGTGCCACCGGTGGAGAGGAGTTCGACGCCGGCGTCGGCGAGCGCGCGGGCGAAGTCGATGAGACCGGTTTTGTCGGAGACGGAGAGAAGGGCGCGTTTGATCATGTTTGCCACCGTGGCGCCGGCATCCCTGCCGGCATTGAAAACAGCCGGCGGGATGCCGGCGCTACAAAATCATTTGATGCCGTGCTGCTGCATTTTCTTGCGCAGGGTATTGCGATTGATGCCCAGCCAGTCGGCGGCGCGGCTCTGGTTGCCGTCGGCGTGGTAGAGCACCAGGTCGAGAACCGGGCGTTCCACGCAGTTCACCACCATGTCATAGATGCCGGCCGGCATTTCGCCGTCGAGATCCTTGAAATATTCGATCAGGACGCGGCGGACGCAGGCCGCCAGCTCGCTTTCGTCAATGGATTGTTCCGTGGCCATATCGTTCTTGTCTCGCTCGTGTCTTTCTTATGCCGCGACGCGCGCGTCGCGGCTTGCTTCCAGGTAGATCAGGCGACTGTCGCGTCCGCGCGCGCGCCAGAAGAAATCGTTGACCGCGTCGAGCTGCTCCGCCGTCGAATCCAGGCGGTTCATGGCGTGGCGGAAACTGGCCGAGTCGGCCAGCCCGCGGGTGTACCAGGCGATGTGCTTGCGCGCCATGCGCACCCCGCTGATGCCGCCGTAGAAACCATAGAGGTCGTCGAGATGGGCGAGCAGGACATCGTGGATCTCGGCCACCTCGGGCGCCGGCAGGTGCGCGCCACTGGCAAGGTAATGCGCGATCTCGCGGAACAGCCAGGGCCGACCCTGGGCGGCGCGACCGATCATGATGGCGTCGGCACCGGTTGCCTCCAGCACGTATTTCGCCTTTTCCGGAGTGGTGATGTCGCCGTTGGCGATGATCGGGATGCGCGCCTCGGCCTTCACCGCTGCGATGGTTTCGTATTCCGCCTCGCCGGAGTAGCCGCAGGCGCGGGTGCGGCCATGGATGGCCAGTGCCTGGATGCCGGATTCCTGGGCGATGTGCAGGATGTTGAGCGCGTTCCTGTGCGACTTGTCCCAGCCGGTGCGGATCTTCAGGGTGACCGGGGTCTCCGGCACGGCGGCCACCACCGCCTCCAGGATGCGCGCGACCAGGGCTTCGTCCTGCAACAGGGCGGAACCGGCCATCACGTTGCAGATCTTCTTGGCGGGGCAGCCCATGTTGATGTCGATGATCTGGGCGCCATGGTCGACGTTGTAGCGCGCCGCCTCGGCCATCATGGCCGGGATGGAGCCGGCGATCTGCACCGAGATCGGCGCCACCTCGCCCTCGTGGTTGGCGCGGCGGATGGTCTTGGCGGAGCCGTAGAGCAGGGAGTTGGAGGTGACCATCTCGGACACCGCCATGCCGGCGCCCATCTTCTTGCACAACTGGCGGAACGGCCGATCGGTCACTCCCGCCATGGGCGCGACGATCAGGTTGTTCTTCAGTTGGTAAGGACCGATGCGCATGGCGAAGGAGGGGGGGCGGTGAAAGGGGCTGCGTATTTTATACGCAATGGCAGGGGGGACAAAGCACGGAACGCGAGGCGAATCCGATCGATATACTCGGGGCCTTTCGCCGTCCTTCCGACCCCCGCCGCCATGCCGATCGAGCCATACCGGAGCCATCAGCCCAAGCTGGGCGAGGGCGTCTACCTGCACGCCAGCGCCATCCTGATCGGTGATGTCGAACTGGGGGACGAGGTCTCGGTATGGCCCGGCGCGGTGATCCGTGGCGACGTCAACTCCATCCGTGTCGGCGCCCGCAGCAACATCCAGGACAATGCGGTACTGCATGTCAGCCATCGCCGCGCCGCCGATCCGGACGGCTCACCGCTCTTGATCGGTCGCGACGTCACCGTCGGCCACGCGGTCATCCTGCATGGCTGCGTGATCGGCGACGAATGTCTGATCGGCATGGGGTCGCTGGTGATGGACAAGGCGGTGCTGCAACCACGCGTGCTGCTCGCCGCGGGCAGCCTGGTGCCGGAAGGGCGGGTGCTGGAATCGGGCTGGCTGTATCTCGGCCGGCCGGCCCGGGCGCAGCGTCGCCTGACGCCGGAGGAACTGGACCATTTCGCCTATCAGGCCGGCAACTACGCGCGATTGGCGCGGGAATACCTGGGTAGGTTGGGTTAGCCGAAGGCGTAACCCGACAATCTGGCGTCGGGTTACGCGATAAAGCCGCTAACCCGACCTACTCCCGATCCAGCCGGTGCTTGTGCCGGTTCAGGCTGCCGGTCAGTTCCGAGATGATTTCTCCGGCGGCACCGATGATCTGGTTCGGGGTGAAGCCGCAGTGGCGCATTTCCTTGAAAAACGCCTTCGCCAGCATGCGCGCCACCCTGTCCGGTTCGTGACTGGACAGCGAGACCACCGAGCAGGAATCGGCGCGGCCCTCCAGGGTGAAGGCCATCTGCGCGAAGCGGGAGTCGAGCACCCGATCCAGTCGCGCGACATGGAGGCTGCGACCGATCAGATGCGCCGCGAGTTCGGCGATATCGACATCCGCCGGCGTGAAATGCGCCCGTTCGACCGGTTCGCTGATGCTGAGCACGCCGGCGGCCTTGCCCGAGATGCGGATGGGGCAGGCGATGAAACTGCCGGTGCCGCCGAGGCGGCGCGCCATGGCGCGCCAGCGGGAATGGCCGATGTCCTTGACGTAGAGGCAATGGCCGAGATCGAGCACATGCTGGGCGATGCCTTCCTCCGCCGGCAGATCGTCGCGCCAGGCCGCTTCCGGCAGTTCGCCATAGAGGGCGGCGAGCTTGAGACGCGTGCCCTTGCCGCTGCCGGTGTCCAGCAACATCAGGGAGACCCGGTGCGCGGCCATGGCGTCGCCGGTGATGCAGGTCAGTCGATAGAGATTGTCCTCAAAGTGGCCGTTGGATTCGAAAGCCGCGAGTTCCTTCAGTTTTTCCAGGCGTTGAGGATTCATGACCGACCTCTCGTAGTGGGCAATGCTCGGGTCAATTCAGGGCGCGGGCCAGCTTGCGCCGGTATTCGGCCACCAGTGGGTCCTGCCCGCCCAGCAGGTTGAACGCCGCGAGCATGGCCTTGCGCGCGGCCTCGTCGTTCCAGGCGCGATCTCGCCGCACCAGGTCCAGCAATTGCTCCAGACCGTCACGATGCCGCCCGCCGGCGATCAGCAGGTTGGCCAGTCGCAGGCGCGCGTCCAGATCATCCGGTCGCGCTTCGAGGTGGCTGAGCAATTCGGCCTCGTCGCCGCCGCCCGCTTCCGCGAAGTTCAGACGCGCCTCGACCTGCTGCGCCTGATCCTCCATGCGGGTGAGGGGCGAGACACTGTCGAACAGACGACGGGCCTCGCCCAGTTCCCCGAGTTCCAGCAGGATGTCGGCGGCCTCCAGGCGAGTCGCCTCGTTCTTCGGATCCAGTTTCGACGCTTCCGCCAGCAGTTGCAGGGCTTGCGCGAGATCGCCCTGTTCGCGGGCCAGACCCGCGGCGATGCGCAGGGTGTCCGCGGGCGAGGGCAGGACGCGCTGAAGAAAGGCGCGCACCTCGGATTCGGGAAGCGCCCCGGAGAATTCATCGATGATCTCGCCATCGAGGAAGGCCTTGACGTTGGGAATGCCGCGCACGCCATATTGGCTGGCGATCGCCTGGTTCCGGTCGGAATCCACCTTGGCGAGAATGAATTTGCCCTGGAATTCCTCGGCCAGTTTTTCCAGGATGGGCTTCAACATGCGGCAGGGGCCGCACCATTCCGCCCAGAAGTCGACGATCACCGGGACCTTGCGGGAGCCTTCGATCACCACTTGCTGGAAATCGGAGGCATCGACATCGAAAGAGTATTGACCCATGCGCTTCTCCAGAAAGGTCCCATTGTGCGACCCAGGGTCCGGATCGAACAATGGGGGGGCGCCGCGCCTATTCGCCCACGATCATGCCGCCCGCGTCCGCGGGCTGATACACCCGCACCTGATCGCGGCCGAGTTTCTTCGCGGCGTAACAGGCCACGTCCGCCTCCACCAGCGCGCGGTTCGCGTCTTCGGTCAGCTCCGTGAGCAGCGTGACGCCGATGCTCGCGCCCACCGAGTGGCGCTGGCCCCGCCACTCGAACTCGAGCGAACGTAGCGCGGCGAGCAGGTTTTCCGAGACGCGCAGCGCGTCATCCAGGGCGCAGTTCTCCAGCAGCACGCAGAACTCGTCGCCGCCGAGGCGCGCCAGGGTATCGCCGCCGCGCAACTGGCCGCGCAGGTGGCCGGCCAGTTGCGCGAGCAAGGCGTCGCCGGCGCCATGTCCCGCCTGGTCGTTCACCGCCTTGAAACGATCCAGGTCGATGAAGCAGAGCGCATGCGCGCCGCCCTCCCGTCGCGCCCGCAGCCAGGCCCGCTGCACGCGGCGCTGGAACTCGCGGCGGTTGACCAGTCCGGTGAGGGGGTCGTGGCTGGCTTCGTGGTGGATCTGGCGGCTCAGCCGCAGCGCATCGGTGATGTCATGGCCCACCCCGCGAAAACCAAGGAATGATCCGGAATCCTCGAACAGTGGCTCGCCGGAGAGCCGGAAGGCCGCGCATTCACCCGATTCAAGCTCCAGTTCGAGCACGGCGGCGCGGAATGGGCGCCTTTCCTTCAGCGCCGCCAGCGCATCCATGTCCGGGTCGTCCGGCCGCAGCCCGGGCAGGCCGCCGCTGAAGGCATCGGTCAGGCGATCTCCCTCCCGAATCGGGCCGTCGCTCGACCAGATGAGGGTGTGTTCCTCGTCGGTCTCCCAGAACCAGTCGGCGGCGAGGTGGGCGAAGTGGCGCATGCGCGACTCTTGCCATTGCAACCGCGCGTGTGCCAATTCGAGTTCGCGGGCCTTGCGGTCGAGCAGGACGCAATCCGCCGTGCCGGCAAGATGCTGTCGCGCCGCCTCCAGCCCGCAAGGCACGAAACGCGCCTGGATGCCGGCATCGCGCAGGACGTCGTTGATGGTTTCGAGGTTGTCCTGGCTGTCCTCGATGATGAACGCCGCGGTTTTCATGGCGTCTCTCCCGTGTTTGATTTGTCCGGCAATTATAGGAGCCAGTCGGACTTTGGGCTCCGATAGCGAAAAGCGACCCCGCCGAGGCCATTTTTTGACCATTACGCTGGGGAATGGTCGAACCATTGCCCAAGAAATAGGCGAAAAAGGGGCCGGTGCGGTTGCTTTGCAGCCGGAGATCCCAAAGTCCGACAGGCGTCCTAGGACGCAAGCGCGGGAGCGTGTGAATCAGCTCACTCTGATGAGCGGGGCGTCAGCTCCGCTCCTTCTTTTTCGCGCGCGGATGGGCCTGATCGTAGACCTTGCTCAGATGCTGGAAATCCAGGTGGGTGTAGACCTGGGTGGTGGAGAGGCTGGCATGTCCCAGCATTTCCTGAACCGCGCGCAGATCCCCGGAGGATTGCAGCACGTGCGAGGCGAAGGAATGGCGCAGGGCATGCGGATGCACGCGCGCGGTGACGCCCTGTCGCCGCGCCAGACGGTTGAGCGCCAGACGCAGCGCCGTGGCGCCGATGCGTCCGCCCCGGGCGCCGACGAACAGCGCCGCCGTGGCCCCCGCCCGCCCGGATCGCTGCGCCAGCCAGGCGCGCAAGGCTTCCAGCGCGTGCCGCCCGACCGGCACGACACGGGTTTTCCGCCCCTTGCCGGTCACCGTCACCTCGGCCGCCACCAGATCGACGCTGTCGAGATCGAGGCCGATCAACTCGGCGCGACGCAGGCCGGAGGAGTACATCAACTCGAACATGGCGAGATCGCGCACGGACCAGCGTTCATCCGTCGGGCCTTCCAGCAGCTTCGCCATTTCGTCCACGGAGAGGGCGTTGGGCAGGCGCTTTTCCCCCTTCGGCGGGCGCAGACCCAGGCAGGGGTTGGCGTCGACCAGTCCCGCGCGCGCCAGGTAATGGTAGAAGCTGCGCCAGGCCGACAGCGTGCGCGCCAGGGTCTTCGGCTGCTGGCCGCGCGCATGCAGGCTGGCCAGGGCGCGGCGGATGTCCTGGCTGCCGAGTGAGGCGGGGTCGACCTCGCCCACCCGTTCCAGCAGATGAGCGAGGTCGATCGCATAGGTGGATACCGTTGCGGGGCTGTACTGGCGTGCCCGCAAGGCGGCCAGGAAAGCGTCGATACGGGAACTGAGCGGAAGCGCGGGCGGCATCATGCGGAAGGGGGCTGGGGCGATACGACTATAACGGATGCAGGGAATCACGTTGCCGGTCGATGCGTGCTTGACACCGTGTATTTCCCCCCCATAAAAGATTGCCCACCTCCTATCGAGCCGACCTTCGCCATGTCCGCCGCATTCATCCCGCCCGCCCATCCCGTAGACGACGTTCCTCCGGTGTTGGAAGAAACCCTGCAGCCCGGCGAGCGGGAAGCGCTGATCGACCGCATCAAGCGCCTGATGCGCGAGCAGGATGCGGTGCTGGTCGCGCACTACTACGTGTCCGGGGCGTTGCAGCAACTGGCCGAGGAGACCGGAGGCTGCGTCTCCGACTCCCTGGAAATGGCGCGTTTCGGCCATGCTTCCAAGGCCAAGACGCTGATCGTCGCCGGCGTCAAGTTCATGGGCGAGACCGCCAAGATACTCAACCCGGAAAAGCGCGTGCTGATGCCGGATCTCCGCGCCGAGTGTTCGCTCGACCTGTCCTGCCCCGCTGACGAGTTCAGCCGTTTCTGCGATGCGCATCCCGACCGCACCGTGGTGGTCTACGCCAACACCTCCGCTGCGGTGAAGGCCCGCGCCGACTGGATGGTGACCTCCAGCATCGCCGTGAAGGTGGCGGAACATCTGACGGCGCGTGGCGAAAAATTGATCTGGGCGCCGGATCGTTTCCTCGGCGATTACGTGCAAAGGACCACCGGCGCCGACATGCTGCTCTGGCAAGGTTCCTGCGTCGTCCACGAGCGCTTCAAGGCGGAGGGCATCCGCGCCCTGAAGGCGGAACATCCGGAGGCCGCCGTGCTGGTCCACCCCGAGTCACCGGCCGCGGTGATCGCCCTGGCCGACGTGGTCGGCTCCACCACCCAGCTCATCCGCGCGGCGGCGGATCTGCCGAATCCGGTGCTGATCGTCGCCACCGACAACGGCATCTTCCACAAGATGCGCGAGGCCGCGCCCGGCAAGCGCCTGCTCGAAGCCCCCACCGGTGGCACCGGCGCCACCTGCTTGAGTTGCGCGCACTGTCCGTGGATGGCCATGAACGGCCTGAAAAACCTGCTGGGCGTGCTGGAAACCGGCGGCAATGAAATCCAGGTGGGGGAGGCGGTACGCGCGCGCGCCGTGCTTGCCATCAATCGCATGCTGGAGTTCGCCGGCCAGCGCGGCATCGCGGTCGCGGGCCGCGGCGCCGATTGAACGCCCGCCCGCGGCTGGCTGGTATATTTGCCGGGCGCGGAAGTGAGCCTTTTCATAGCGCCGCCGCCGCGGGTGGTGTTTCCATTCGTCCGACCCATGTCCATACGAGGAATGAACCATGAGCTTCATGCAGGAATTCAAGGCATTCGCCATGCGCGGCAATGTCGTCGATCTGACGGTCGCGGTCGTCATTGGCGGCGCTTTCGGCAAGATCGTCGACTCTCTGGTCAAGGACATCGTCATGCCGGTGGTGGGCAGCCTCACCGGTGGCGTCGACTTCAAGCATCTCTACATCAATCTGGGCGGCCAGGCGTTCGAAAGTCTGGAAGCCGCGGAAAAGGCCGGCGCGCCGCTGATCAAGTACGGCCTCTTCATCAACAGCCTGGTGAACTTCATCATCATCGCCCTCGCCATTTTCATGGTGGTGAAAGTCCTCAACAGTCTCAAGCGCAAGGAGGAGGCCGCCCCCGCCGCGCCGCCGCCGACGCCCGAGGACATCCTGCTGTTGCGTGAAATTCGCGATTCCCTGAACAAATGAAAGCGGGCGGCCAAGGGCGCGCGAAACGGCCCCGGCGGGTGGCCGGCCCGCGTCACCGGAACAGAACCATCCACAACCACAGCTTGAACAGGAGTTGAACATGCGTATGCCCGTTTCCGTATTGAGTGCCCTCAGTCTGGCACTGCTTGCCGCCGCGAATGTCCAGGCGGCGGACGCGCCCTATTACAACCCGGCCAACCCGGCCAGCGCCTCCGGCCTGACCACCGGCCATGAGTTGTACAAGACCATCGGCTGCCCGGGCCGCGGCATCCTGGAAGCGCCCTGCGCCGGACCGGCCGAACCCAGGGCGGCTGTCGCGAAACCGGCGGAAAAACCCGCCACGCAGCCTCTGGACAGCGACGGTGACGGTGTCGTCGATGCCCAGGATCGCTGCCCCGGCACGGTCAAGGGCGCCAAGGTGGATGCCCGTGGCTGCGAACTGGACAGCGATGGCGATGGCGTCGTCGACCGCCT
>CAZONS010000135.1:0-8905 GCA_964581195.1 uncultured Thiobacillus sp.
CTGCAGGAATACGCCAAATCGCACCTGCGCAGCATGAACAACTTCAATCTCGACCAGATCATGAAGCAATGGGAGCAGAGCTATGTCGAGGCCGCCCTCTCCATGACCCACGGCAACCTCTCGCAAGCCGCCAAGCTACTGGGTGTGAACCGCACCACGCTGTACAGTCGCATGCAGACCTATCAGAACGAGTAAGGTGGGGGATGGCGGCCTCTGGACGGCCTCCGCACTCCACCGAACGTCCACCGCCCTCCGCCCATCGCCAACCGCCCCCGCATGGCCCACTTTCCCGAACCTCCAAAACTTGGCGAATGGCTGACCGCCCAGGGCGTCATCAGCCATGATCAGCTCAAGATCGCGCTGACCGAACACGCGGCGAGCGGCATGCCCCTGGGGCGCCAGCTCATCAGCCTGGGTTTCATCAGCGAAGCCATGTTGCGCGACGTGCTGGCGCACAACGCTGGCGAAGCCAGTATCGAACTGTCGCAGGCGATCGCCGATCCGGAAGCGATCGCCCTGCTGCCCGAACACCTCGCCCGCCGCCACCGCATCCTGCCGCTGGCGGTGGATTTCGTGGCCAACATCCTCACCATCGCGGTACCGGATCTGTTCAACCTGGTGGCGCAGGACCAGGTGCGGGCCCACCTCGAAGGCCGATACGACATCCGCCCGGTGCTGGCGGCGGAAGCCCAGATCCTGGAACAGCTCGACAAGTTCTATGGTTTCGATCTCTCGGTGGATGGCATCCTCAGCGAAATCGAAACCGGCGAAGTGGACTGGAGCAGCCTGCAGGTGGGCGGTGAATACACTCACCCGGTCGTGCGCCTGGTCAACGCCCTGCTCGCCGATGCCGTCAAGCGTGGTGCCTCCGACGTGCATTTCGAACCGGAAGCCGCTTTCCTGCGCGTGCGTTACCGCATCGACGGCGTACTCGAATCGATGCGCAGTCTGCATCGCAAGTACTGGCCCGCCATCGCGGTGCGGCTCAAGGTCATCTCCGGACTCAACATCGCCGAATCACGGGCGCCGCAGGACGGCCGCCTCTCCCTCATGCTCTATGGTCGCGGCATCGATTTCCGCGTCTCCAGCATGCCGACGCTGCATGGTGAAAACATCGTCCTGCGCGTGCTGGATCGGGAAAAGTGCATCATCGCCCTCGACGCGATGGGCCTGCCCAGCGATACCCTAGCGCGCCTCAAGAAGGCCATCGTCCGACCGGAAGGCCTGCTCATCGTCACCGGCCCCACCGGCTCCGGCAAGACCACCACCCTCTACTCGCTGCTCTCCCACCTGAACCGGGAAGAGGTCAACATCATGACCCTGGAAGACCCGGTGGAATACCCGTTGCCGATCATCCGCCAGACCTCCATCACGGAGCTGTCCAAGGTCGATTTCGCTGGCGGCGTGCGCTCCATCATGCGCCAGGACCCCGACATCATCCTGGTCGGCGAGGTCCGCGACCGGGATGCGGCGGAGATGGCCTTCCGCGCGGCCATGACCGGACACCTGGTGCTGACCACACTGCACACCCATTCCATCCTCGGCGTATTCCCGCGGCTGATCGACATGGGCATCCGCCCCGCCATCCTGGCCGGCAACATCGTCGCCATCATCGCGCAGCGGCTGGTGCGCCGGCTCTGCCCGCATTGCAAGGCAGGCCATGCCCCGGACGCGGAGGAGCGCGAAGCCTTCGGCGACGCCATCCCCGAAGTGATCTACCGCCCGACCGGTTGCGCCCATTGCGGGAACAAGGGCTACAAGGGTCGCTTCCCGTTGATGGAAACCCTGCTCATGGATGAAACCCTGGACGAGGCCATCCTGCGCGACGCCACCCCGCGCGAACTCGCCGCCCTGGCCAGCGAACGCGGCTGGCGCAGCCTGAGCGAGGACGGGCTCGACCGGGTGCGCGCCGGCGACACCTCGCTGGCTGAAATCAGCCGCGTCGTCGATCTGATCCGGAGATAGCCATGCCGCGCTTCCGCTACCGCGCCGCCAATGCCGCTGGCCATCGTGTATCCGGAGAACTCACCGCGGCCAACGACATCGATCTCGATCTGAGACTGCGCCGCATGGGCCTGCGCCTGGTCCGCGCCCGCCCGGCGCGGCGGCGCGCGCTGTTCTCCAGCCAGCGGATCACCCGCCGCGACCTGATCAGCTTCTGCTTCCACATTCAGCAGATCACCCGCACCAATGCCCCCCTGCTGGAAGGGCTCAGGGATCTCGTCGCCGGCGCGGAAAACACCCGCTTTCGTGACCTGCTGATCCTTGTGGTGGATGATCTCGAAGGCGGCAAGCTACTGTCCGAGGCACTCGCCGCGCACCCCGACGTGTTCGATCGCGTCTTCATCGCCCTGGTCCGCGCGGCGGAGACCAGCGACCAGATCGAAACCGTCTTCGCCCGCCTGGAAACTCGCCTGAAACAACAGGATGAACTCCATGCCGAACTCACCCGCCTGCTGATCTATCCCGCCATCACCGCGCTGGCCGTGCTCTCGGCGGGAGCCGTCATGCTGTTCTACCTGACGCCACGCCTGGCCACCCTGATCACCAGCCTCCATCTGCCGATGCCCTTCGCCACCCGGATGCTGATCGGCCTCTCCGAACTGGCGCAGCAGCATCTCCCCTGGGTCGTCCTCCTGCTGGTGGTCGTCGTGATCGGAGGCTACCTGGGGGTCCGCCATTCCAACCACATGGCGGAGCGACTGGACGCGCTTCTACTCCGCCTGCCCAGCATCGGTCCGGCTCTGCAGAAACACGCGCTGGCGCGGGTATCCGGCCTGCTCGCGCTGCTGTTGCAATCCGGCGTCGGCCTGCTGGAAGCGCTGGCCGCCGGCGCCGAAAGCGCCGGCAACCGCTTCATCGCCCGCAAGATCGCCAGCGCCGCGCAGCGCATCGCGGCCGGTGGCGGCGTCTCCGACAGCCTGCGTCACCAGAACCTCATGCCTCCGCTGGTGCTGCGCATGGTGCTCACCGGTGAAAACAACGGGGCCCTGCCGGAAGCCCTGGAAAACGTGGCCTGGTTCTACCAGCGCGATGCGCGTGAAACCATCACCCGCGCGCTCAAGCTTCTGGAGCCGGGTCTGGCCGCGCTGCTCGGATTGCTGCTCGCGCTGCTCCTGCTGGCCGTTTTCCTGCCGGTCTACCAGATCATCGGGGAATTGCCGCTATGATCTTCGGACGCCGCATCCTGCTCTACCTCTCCGCCGCCGGCGCCAGCTGCGCGCTGCAGCGCAATGACCAGCTCTCCGAGGTGCAATACCTGCCGGGCGATGAGGAAGGCTGGGATGCCTTCAACGCCCTGCTCATCAAGTATCCGGACACCCCCGTCGCCATCGCCGTCGATACGGTCGACGAAAGCTATCGCGGCGAGATCCTGCCGCGCGCATACGGCCGCGATCGCGGTGAAATGACCGAGCGACGGCTGCGCCAGCTCGTGCCCCAATCCCCCTACCGCGCCGCCCTGCGGCAAGGGCGTGAACGCAAGGCGACGCCACGTGGCGACCGCTACCTGATCATGGGTCTGACCAACCCGGAACAAGTCCGCCCCTGGCTGGACATCATGCACCTGCGCGGCACCCCGCTGGCCGGAATCTGGCTGCTGCCGACATTGAGCGCCAGCCTGGTCCGCCGGTTTCATCTGCAGGACCCGCGTCTTCTGCTGGTATCCGAACAGACCGGCGGCTTGCGCCTGACCTACCTGGAAGGCGGCGAACTGCGTTTTTCCCGGCTCGCCCCGGTCGATGGCAGCCAACACGAAAACCCCCTCGAGGGCTATGCCGACGAAATCGAGCGCACGCGCCAGTCCCTGGTCGGCCAGCGCCTGATCACCCGCGAAGAAAAGATCAGGGTCGTCCTCATCGACCCGCTCAACACCCTCAACGAACTGCATGGCCTGTTGCCGGAAGCCGCGGGATTCCAATGCTTCAGCATCAACCGCAGCCGCCTGCTGGAATCCCTCAAACTGCCGCATGCGCTGCTTGCGGAATCGGCCGATGCCCTCTACCTGAGCCTGCTCTCGCGCGCCCCGGCCAGCGCCAACCTGATGACCGCCGCGCAGCGCGGCGGCAGCCGCGTCTTCTGGCTGCGCCGAGGACTGATATTCGCCACCGCGGCCTGGCTGACGCTCTCCGTGACCGCCGCCCTGGCGCTGCTGGGCGATGCCTGGCGCATGGACGAGACCAGCGACCGCCAGCTCGCCCGCGCGGCGGAAGACCAGGCCAAGGAAACCGCGGTGCTCGCGCCGGCCGGAGGCCCGCGCCAGGTTGCCCAGCGACTCGCCGCCGTGGAAGCCTGGAACGCCGTCCGACAACGCGACCACTCCCCCATCCCCATGCTGGAAGCCGCGCTGATGGTGGCGGACAGCGGCGTCCGTTTCAGCCACCTGACCTGGACCAACCAGGACATGCCCACCGGCACACGACTCGACATCGGGGGAGAGCTGCCCGATTTCGCCGGAGACTACAGCGCCGCCCACGACCGCGTGGCCACATACGCGAAAAACCTGGGCGGGCGGTTGCCAGGCTTTGACGTTGAAGTGAGCGAATGGCCCATGAACACGGCTTCAGGCGAAGCCCTTGAAGGATCCGTCGACAACCGCATGATCGCGGCCTTCCAGATACGTCTGAGGGCAAAACCATGAAATTCGACCTGCCCGCGCCGCTGCGACAGCCCACCCTTTGGTTCGCCACCTCCCTGCTGCTGGGCGGCAGCGTGTTCCACCTGGCCCTGGACACCCGCGCCCAGAGCGAATCCCGCCAGCTCACCGCCCAAAGCGTTGCCGACCAGGCCGAGCGCGACCGCCGCCAGGCCCTGGGACGTCTCGCCCAGGATCGCGCCCAGGCCAGCACCTATGCCAGCCTCGACCGATCCGGCTTCCTCGGCGGCGAAGACCGACTGAACTGGATCTCCAGCCTCGCCCGCCTGCGCGCGTCGCTGAACCTGCAGCAACTGACCTGGCGCCTCGGCCCGCGTGCCGCATCCAGCCTCGGCACCGGCCTGTACAGCAGCGCCATGGTGGTCGACCTCGCTCCCGTCGACGTCGACCGCCTGGGCCTTTTTCTGGCCCAATTGCGCGGCATCGCCCATGGCCGCTTCACTGTCCGCGAATGCAGCCTGAGGCCGGATGCCGGGGGCAAACAGGGAACCGCGACCTGCACACTGGACTGGTGGACCTGGCATGGCGAGTAGATCCGCTGGTTTCACTCTGGTCGAACTGGCCATCGTCCTGTTCATCATCACCCTGTTGCTGGGTGGCCTGCTCACCCCGCTCAGCCAACAGATCAGCGAACGTCAGACCCGGGAAACCCGCGAGCTTCTGGAAACCGCCCGTACCGCGCTCATCGGATACGCGCTCAGTCATCGCGACAGCGGCGGCAGGCCCTATCTGCCCTGCCCCGATCGAGCGGGTGAGGACGGCATCGAGGATCGACAGCCGGACGGCCGCTGTGCCCTGGCCGTGGGCACCCTCCCCTGGCACAGCCTCGGCGTGGCCACGGCCGACGCCTGGGGTAACCGGCTCACTTACGCCGTCTCGCCCGGGTATGCCGACGCCGGCCACGGCATCGCCCATCATCCCGCCCCGGCGAGCGAGATCAGCCTCTGCCTGGACCACGACTGCGCGCAAGCGTTGAGCGTCGCCGCCGTCCTGCTCTCGCATGGCCGCAACGGCTTCGGCGCCCACAACAGCATGGGCAAGACCAACCTCCCCCCCACCTCCGCCAACGAACGCGCCAACAGCGACGGCACGCCGCGCTATTACACCCGCCCCCCCGCGGCGGCGGACCGCGCCGAAGGCGAGTTCGACGACATCGTCACCTGGATTTCCCCCTCCTGGCTGCTTGGACGCCTGTGCGACCCGGCTACCGACTGCGCCGCGAAATAACGCGTCCCTCTCTTGCCTCAGGTGTTCAGCATGAAGGTCACCGGGCCGTCGTTGACCAGCGACACCGCCATGTGGGCGCCGTATTCCCCCGTCGCTACCGGCGAATGCAGGCCGCGCGCCCGCGTCACCAGGTAATCGAACAGACGCCGGCCCATCTCCGGCGGCGCCGCGGAGGAGAAACCGGGACGCGCGCCCTGGCGCGTATCCGCCACCAGCGTGAATTGCGACACCAGCAACAGGCCACCCCCGACATCCGTCAGACTGAGATTCATGCGCCCCGCCGCATCGGCAAACACCCGATAACCCAGCAAGCGTTCCAGCAGACGGTCCGCCCGCTTGTCGTCGTCATCCTTCTCCACACCCACCAACACCAGTAGCCCAGGACCGATGCGCCCCACCTCGCGCCCGGCCACGACCACGCTCGCCGCGCTGACCCGCTGCAGCAGACCGATCATCCTGGAACCCTCGGTTGAGCGTCAGAGAAGACGCTGAACGTAACGAACATGTGGACGCTCAAGGGTCGAGGAGCGGACAAGCGAGGTCGACAGGATCATCGCCCCCTCCCACCCCAGGACTCAACTTCCCCGCCGCATCACGCCCCCCGCCTCGATGCCGCCACCGCCACGGCACAGTGGCATGTCGAGATAGTCGGGAGCGGGGATACGCAGGGTCTCGTAGAGGCGGCGCAATTTCTGCCGATAGACTCGGTCGAAGCTCTCCACCGTATCCGACGGGTTGTAGTCTCCGAACCACCAGAACCAGTCCGAACTCTCGCACGACTTCAACAGAACCTCCGCCGTGTCCGCCTCATCCTCGGGCAGCATCTCGATGACCGCGTCATAGGCCGCCTTCGCCTCACACAACCACTCCCAGGCGCGATTCTTCGCGGGGTCGCCCATCCAGGTGGTGAAATCACCATAAACCCAACTCCCGGCGGCCAACCGCGGCAGCGCCCGGGGCGACTCTGGATACAACTCCAGAAACTCGCTGAAGGTGGTCGTGCGTATGAGCGTATGGGCCGCAAGCTCGCTGAACAGCCCGGAGAGAAAATAGAAACCGTTGTAGGGGTAATACTCCCAGGCATTCTCGCCATCCATGATGATGCTGACCATGGGATTCGGACCGCTGGCCTGCCGCCGCAATTCCTCCAGCGCATGCAGCAGATGCCGCACCGCATCGGCGCCAAACCAGCCCTTGTACTCAAAGCCGATCAGATCGGAGAGATGATCGTCACGGAAAAACACCGCCGTATCGCTCCCTTCCAGACGATAAGGCGTCGTGATCCAGTCCGGCTTGTTTCCCAATCCCAGTCCAGCCTTGACCAGGCTATGTCGCAACACGCCCTCGCCGCTGGCCACCCACTTCACCCCAGCCCTTGAGAACAGACGAACGGCCGCTTCCGAGACACCCCCCTCGGCCGGCCAGAATCCCGCCGGAACCCGCCCGAAATGAGACTGATGGCTGGCCACCGCGGCATCGATGTGTGCCCGCGCGCGCGCCTCGCCTTCAGGATAAGCAGCCTGAGCCGGCAAGGGCATATCCGGCCGGGCATCACGGGCCGCATTGAAATCCAGCAACAGCGGCAAAATCGGATGACTGTGCGGCGTGCTCGACAACTCGATCTGCCCGCGTTCCGCCAGGCTACGGTAGCGCGGCAGCAAGCTCGCGACGATAGCGCCGCAAAGATCGAACACCGCGCGTCGCTCCTCCAGGGAAAAACCCGCCCCCCGTTCCATCAGGGCCAGCAACTCGGGATGCGCCCGACGCACCGTCTCACCCGTCCAGGCCATGTGATACCAGGTCACCAGATCGGCCAGATATTGCCCGGACAGATACGCCAGCCCCACATCGCCGCTTTCCTCAACGGTTTTCCACAGCGTATAGAGACGCCGATACGCGGGAAACGGCTCCAGCATGGTCGGATGATTGAGCTTGAAGCACTGCGACACCAGATGCCGCCGCGCCTCCAGCGTCAACGCCTCCAGCTCCGGCTCGACCAGATACGCCAGCAAGGGATCACGCACCTCGCCACTCGCGAATTGCGCGGCGTAGTCATCGACCTGCTCCACCAGACTCGGCACGAAATTGACCACACAACGCAGGTTGGGCGCGGCCTCCAGATGCGACGCCATGTCCGCGTAATCCTTGATGACGTGCAGGTAGGTCCAGGGCAGCTCATAGCGCCCATCGGCGTCACGATAATCGGGCTGATGAAAATGCCAGCAAAGAATGAGGTTCAGCACGATGCAAATCCAGGTCGGTTGACGAACCCCGGCAGTGTACTGCCACAGGGAGGTGGCTCACCCGAAAGTACGGCGCAGGCAAGCGATCAGGGCCGAAGAACGCGCGCCGCCCATACCCCCCGCGGACACCCACAAACAGGTCGCCAGCGGACACGCCCGTACTCCTCAGATGACGCCACGGACCACCGCGGCCACCCGGTAATGACTCGTGAACTCCCGTTGGCGGCATTGATGTCCAGGGCTTCAATGAGGCCGGGGCCGATTGGCCCCGGAATGACCGCCATGTCCGGCTACGACAACCCCGCCTCCGCGCTTCAATGAGGCCGGGGCCGATTGGCCCCGGAATGATGGGGCATGTTGGAGGGCACCAAGGGTGCCGCACAGCTTCAATGAGGCCGGGGCCGATTGGCCCCGGAATGGGAACCGTCGACGAACTCGTGGCCGAACGTCTTGAGGGGCTTCAATGAGGCCGGGGCCGATTGGCCCCGGAATGTAGAAAGCGGGCGGCAACACGATTTCGCCCAAGGCCGGCTTCAATGAGGCCGGGGCCGATTGGCCCCGGAATGGCAACGCCCGTAGCCAACAGCCCGATTGAGATTTTGCTTCAATGAGGCCGGGGCCGATTGGCCCCGGAATGGAGGCCGAAGCCGCCGGGCGCGACGTCATCACCGGCGCTTCAATGAGGCCGGGGCCGATTGGCCCCGGAATGGACTCCACAAAGACCATTACGCTCCAGGTCTGGCCGCTTCAATGAGGCCGGGGCCGATTGGCCCCGGAATGG
>CAZONS010000136.1:0-8892 GCA_964581195.1 uncultured Thiobacillus sp.
CGGCGACTCGCCCAACACCTTCGGCGCCTGCTCGCCCGGCCACGCGGTGCGCTGGCAACAGACGCCCAAGGGCATGGAGACGCGGCTCAATGGCGTGCTGATCGACCGCTACGCGGACAGCGAGAAGGCGGGCTATCCGACCCTGTGCAAGGGCCGCTTCGACGTCCTGGGCGAGACCTATTACGCGCTGGAGGAACCGACCAGTCTCAACAGCATGGAAATGCTGCCCGAGATGGCGCGACTGGGGGTCGCCGCGATCAAGATCGAGGGTCGCCAGCGCAGCCCGGCCTATGTCGCCCAGGTCACCCAGGTCTGGCGCGCCGCCATCGACGCGGTGAAGAAGAACCGGGAAGCGTTCATCCCCAACCCCGCCTGGATGGCGCAACTCAACAAGGTGTCCGAGGGCAGCATGCATACCCTCGGGGCCTATTACCGGCCATGGAAATGATGAAGCTCTCGCTCGGTCCTCTCCTGTATTACTGGTCCCGCGAGGACACGCTGGCGTTCTATGAGGCCGCTGTCGATTGGCCGGTGGACAGCGTTTACCTCGGCGAAACCGTGTGTTCCCGCCGCCATCTGCTGCGTTTGCAGGATTATCTGGAACTGGCGGAAAGACTCGCCGCCGCCGGCAAGGAAGTCGTGCTCTCGACGCAGACCCTGATCGAGTCGGAGTCCGACCTCAAGGCCTTGCGCAGGCTGATCAAGGATGGTCGCTTCCTGGTCGAAGCCAACGAGTGGGGCGCGGTGCGCCTGCTCGCGGAGCGTGGCGCGCCGTTCGTGGTGGGGCCGACGCTGAATGCCTACAACCCGGATACCCTGGCGCTGCTGCGCGACCTGGGCGCCACGCGCTGGGTGCCGCCGGTGGAGATGCCGCGCGCGATGCTCGCCGCCATGGCCGTGCCCGAGGGCATGGAAACCGAGTTGTTCGCCTACGGCCGCCTGCCGCTGGCCTTCTCGGCGCGCTGCTTCACCGCCCGCCACTACAACCTGCAGAAGGACGACTGCCAGTTCCGCTGCCTCGATCATCCGGACGGGCTCACCATGCGCACCCGCGAGGGCGAGGATTTCCTCACCCTCAACGGCATCCAGACCCAGTCCGCCAAGGTCATGAGTCTGGCGCACCGGCTCGACGAACTGCGCGCGACCGGCATCGACATCCTGCGTCTGTCGCCGCAATCGCGGCATATGGGACGGGTGGTCGACATGTTCCGCGCCCTGCTTTCCGGCGACATCGCCACCCCGGAACATCTCGACCGCCTGATGCCCGGCCAGCCCTGCGACGGCTATTGGCTGGGCGAGGCGGGCATGGCCTACCACCCAACCTGACGCCAGCCACACAGGAGCCCCCATGAATCTGCCCCGTTCCCCCCAACCGCTTGCCCGCCTCATCGCGCGTCTGCCCGGCTGGCCGGCCTCGCGCGCCTTCGCCGCCGCCGGCAATCTGCTGGCCTGGCCGACCCTGCGCGAACTGGACTGGTCGAGCGTCGCCGGTCGTCGTTTCCGCGTCCAGGTCAGCGATCTCGGCCTGAAGCTGCATTTCACGGTGCGGAACAACGGCTTCCATGCCCTGCGCGACGGCCCCGCCGATGTCACCTTCACCGCCACGGCCCAGGATTTCGCGCGTCTCGCCCTGCGCATGGAAGATCCGGATACCCTGTTCTTCAACCGCCGGCTGCTGATCGAGGGGGATACCGACCTCGGTCTGACGGTGAAGAACATGCTCGACGCCATCGAACTGGAAACCGCCACCGCCAGCATGCCGGCCGGCATGGGCAAGGCGGTGATGAAGCTGCGCCAACTGGCGCTCCACTGACCCCCGCCGGACCCGGCCACGACGGCGTTCGGGGCGGGGCCCGGCCTACCTTGCCGCCAACGGAGCCCGCATGTCATTCCCCGAATTTTTTCAGCACATCCCCTCCCTGACACTCCACGACGACCTGGCCGAAGCCCTGGGCGCGGCGGAGGGCGGCATGATCGAGTATCGCTATGAGGACATGGTTCGCCTGGCCGGCCACTCCTGTCCCACCGTCGCCGGCGCCTGGCTGATGGCTAGGCATGGTCTGGCGGCGCTCTATCCCGAGATGCCGCCACGGCGTGGCCATGTCCGGGTCGATCTGCGTGGCGCGCAGGATGCCGGCACCACCGGCGTGGTGGGCGGCCTGCTCGGCTTGGTCACCGGCGCGGCGGGTGAAGGCGGCTTCAAGGGACTGGGCCCCCGCTTCGTGCGCCGCAATCTGCTGAAGTATGGTGTGGATCTGTCGACCGAAGTGCGCCTCACCCGAATCGACACCGCCACCTCGGTGCTGCTGGCCTACCACCCGGAACAGGTGCCGCCGGATGCCGCGATGCAGACCCTGATGCCACGTGTCGTGAGCGGTCAGGCCTCGGCCGAGGAACGCGCGGAATTCACCCGCCTCTGGCAGGATCGGGTGCGCTCCATCCTGCTCGAGCACGCGGATGACCCCGCTGTGCTGACCCTGCGCCGCGACGGGTCCGGGAGCGCCTGACCCCTTCGCGGCGATGACCTGAACCCGGTCACTGGAACAGCGCCCGCGCCGTCTGATAGAACGCGAAGCTGAGCAGCCAGGCCACCGCCAGCGACCAGCCCAGCGACATCCACATGACGCGGCGGCTGCCGGATTCACGGCGGATCGTGGCCAGAGCGGACAGACAGGGGGTATAGATCAGCGTGAACAGCATGAAGCTGTAGGCCTGCATCCAGTCCAGGTTGTGCGCCAGCAGGCCGGAGAGTTCTTCGCCACTGGCACCGTAGATCACCGCGAGAGAGCCGATCACCACTTCCTTGGCGACGAAGCCGAAAAGCAGGGCGATGGACAGCAACTGGTCGATGCCCAGCGGCGTGAAGACGGGCTCCATCCAGCCGGCGAGCTGGCCGGCGAGGGTGGCGGAACTGGCCGGGGCGGCGTCGAGCGGGAAATGGGTGAGGAACCAGACCAGGGTGACGCCGAGGATGATGAAGCCGCCCGCCTGACGCAGAAAGTGCCCGGACTCGCGGAAGGACTGTCGCCCCAGGGCGGCGAGGGTGGGTAGCCGATACGGCGGCATTTCCATCAACAGGGGGTCGGTGGTGTGCCGGGTCCGGCCGCGCATCAGCCAGGCGGTGAAGAAGGCCATGACGAAGCTCATCACATAGAGGCTGAACAGCACCCAGGGCGCCGCGCGCGCGCTGAACACCGCGCTGGTGAAGAACAGAAAGACCTGCAACCGCGCCGAGCAGAGCGAGAAGGGGATCATCATCATCGCGGCGATGCGCTGTGACCGGCTGCGGATCACGCGGGTGCCCATGATCGCCGGCACATTGCAGCCGAAGCCCATCAACTGCATCACGAACGCGCGGCCATCCAGGCCCAGGCGCGACATCAGGGCATCCATGAGAAAGGCGGCGCGGGCGAGATAGCCGCTGTCCTCCACCACCGCCATCGCCAGGAAGAACACCACGATGATGGGCAGGAAGGACATGACAGTGCCGATGCCGTCATACAACCCCTCCAGCAGGAAACTCTCGGCCCAGGTCGGCAGGCCGGCGAGCAGCGGCGTCAGCCAGCGCGTCTTGACCTCGTCGAGCAGCCAGGCCAGCCCCTCCTGCAAGGGCGCGCCGATGCCGTAGACGATCTGGAAGACCCCCAGCATCAGCAACAGGAACAGGGGGATGCCCAGCCAGGGATGCAGCAGGACCTGATCGACACGGTCGGTGCGGGTGGGCGACAGACAGACCGGGATGTGCATGGTCTTGCCGATCAGTTCATCCACCATCAACTCGATGCTATCGTCCTCGGAGAGCGCCGCGGCGCTCGCCTGGACCGGCTTGGGGTGATCGCGCAGCCATTCGCTCAGCGACTGCTTCAGTTCCGGCACACCGCGTCCATGCTTGGCGCTGATGAGCCTTACCGGAATGCCGAGGCGGGCTTCGAGCACTTCGCTGCGCACGCGGATGCCGCGATGCTGAGCCTCGTCGGCCATGTTGAGGGCCAGCAGCATGGGCAGGCCGAGCGCCTTGAGTTGCAGCACCAGCGCCAGTTGCCGTTCCAGTTGCGTGGTGTTGAGCACCACCAGGATGCCGTTGATCGGCTGCGTCTCGATGAAATGCCGCGCCACCCGCTCGTCTTCCGAGAACCCGTGCAGGTTGTGCAGGCCGGGCAGATCCACCAGTTCCACCATCGCGTCGCCCAGCAGCAGCTTCGCGGAGAGCAGTTCCACGGTGAGCCCCGGCCAGTTGCCGACGCGGGCGCCGGCGCCGGTGAGACGGTTGAACAGGGTGGATTTGCCGGTGTTCGGCATGCCGACCAGGGCGATGCGTTTGCTCATGAGGGGCGTCCTAAGCGCAGCCGGCTTCCGCCGGGCAGGGCAACAAGTGGATGGCGGCCGCTTCACCACGGCGGATGATCAGGTCGGTCTGTCCCGCCCGCACCTGGATCGGGCCGCGGAAGGGAGAGCTCCGGATCACCTTGATGCGGCGGCCCGGCAACAGGCCGAGGGCACGCATGCGAGCGGTGAGTTCGAGCCCGGCGTCGATGCGGACGATGGTGCCGCAACGGCCCACGGGCAACTCGCCCAGGGTGAGGGTCTGGGTCATGGCAGGAGGCTCGCTATCCGGTTGAGGGCCTGGTCGGGATCGAGGCCGGGGTGAATGACATGGGGAAGCTCCGCTTCGCTGAAGGGGTCGACGACGCCCAGTTGCGCGGCAAGGACAGCGGGACCTGCCTCGGAGGCATCGCGGCCGCTGGCCTGTCGGTCGCGCACGCGCTGTTGCAGCACTTCGAGGGGCGCCTCCAGGGCGATGATGCGCCAGGGCACGGCCAGGCGGGTTGCCAGCGCGCGGAAGGGGTCGCGCCAGTCGCGCTTGATGAAGGTGGCGTCGATGATGACCCGGTGGCCACCATCCAGAATGGCCCGCGCGAGATCGAGCAGACGCGCCAGGGTACGTTCGCCGGCCTCGCGGCTGTAGATGTCTTCGCTCAAGACGCGGCTGTCGGCGAGGGCGTCGAGACCGAACAGGCGCTTGCGCTCGACGTCCGAACGCACCCGGATCGCCGGTAGCCGCTCCAGCAGGGACTGCGACAGCCAGGTCTTGCCGGAGCCCGAGACGCCATGCATCAGCAGCAGCGCGGGAGCGGGCCGTAGCGTGATGCGTGTCGCCAGCGCCGTGTAGGACAGGGCTTCCGAGAAATCCCTGTCGGTCTGGCCGGCCCTGAGCACGGCGACCTTCGCCCGCACCAGCGACCGATAGACCAGGTAGTAGGGCAGGGCGGCCAGCCCGGCATAGTCGCCGCTGTGCTCCAGATAGCGGTTGAGAAACCGCCAGGCCAGCGCATCCCGGCCGCGATGCATGAGATCCATGCAGAGGAAGGCGACTTCGCTGATGACATCGATGCAGCGCAGACCGGGATTGAATTCGATGCCGTCGAAGATCAGAGGCGCGCCGTCCACCCAGGCGATATTGCCCAGGTGCAGGTCGCCATGGCATTCGCGGATGAAGCCCAGCGCCCGTCGTTCCGCGAAATGCGTCGCGAGACGGGTGCCCTCGGCTTCGGACCAGGTTTCGAGCGCATCCAGGCCAGGGGCGGATGCGGGCAGCCATTCGCGCAATTGCCGGAAATTCTCCGTCACCGGCGCCCGCACCGCGTCCACCGTGCCGAATTCACCCGGCGCCGGCGTCAGCTCGCCATGAAAGCGCGCCAGCGTGTCGGCGATGGCATCGATCTGTTCCTCGCGGAGCGTCGTCTCGCGGTCGAGGGTGGCCTCGGCCGGGAAGGCGCGCATCTTCACCGCCCACTCCAGCACCGGGCCCTCGCCCTCGATGCGCGGCGGCGACCCGGCGATGGGCACGACGCCGAGGTAGATGTCCGCCGCCAGGCGGCTGTTCAGGCGCACTTCCTCGCGGCAGCAATGCTCGCGCTTGTCCAAGGTGCTGAAGTCGAGAAAACCCAGGTTCACCGGCTTCTTCACCTTGTAGGCGTAGTCGCCGGCCAGGATCACCCAGGAGATATGGGTTTCGATCAGGCGTACCCGATCCACGGGATGAGGGTAGGCGGCGGGATCGAGGAGGTACTGCTGTAGCGCAGGCGTCCCGCCTGCATCCAGCGTGGCGGGTGGAGGGCAATCAGAAGAACGGGCAGGCGGGGACGCCTGCGCTGCATGAGGCGTCATTTGCGGAACGCCACCACATGGTCCACCCCGAGTCGGATACCGATGGGCTCGCCGATGGCATGGTTGTGGTGGGAATCCACCTGCGCCAGCACACGGCCGCCACCCGGGAGACGCAGGGTGTAGAGGAAATCGGCGCCACGGAAGGCCTTGCGCTCGACCTGGGCCATGAGCAGGCTGTCGTCGTCGTGGATGATGTCGTCCGGGCGCAGCAGCACATCCACCATGCAGCCCTTCTCGCATTTGGAGCAGCCGCCCGCCTCGTCACAATCACCGTCGACGCTGCCGTCGAGCACACCGAGTTCGATTTCCACCTGACGGCTGTTGAGCACCTTGCCCGGCAACAGCACGCCCTGGCCGATGAAGTCGGCGACAAAGCGGTTGGCCGGCTCGTGGTAGAGCGCATAGGGCGCCGCCCATTGCTGGATGACGCCGGCGTTCATCACCCCGATCACGTCGGCCATGGCGAAGGCTTCGTGCTGGTCGTGAGTGACCAGCAGGGCGGTGATGCCTTCGTGCTTGATGATGTCGCGCACTTCCAGCGAGAGCTTTTCCCGCAGTTCCACATCCAGGTTGGAGAAGGGCTCATCCAGCAGCAACAGGCGCGGTTTCGGCGCCAGGGCGCGGGCCAGGGCGACGCGCTGTTGCTGGCCACCGGAAAGCTGGTGTGGCCAGGACGCGGCCTCTTTCGACAGCCCGACCAGCTTGAGCATCTGCCGCACGCGCAGATTGCGTTCGTCATTGCCCAGGGCGTGCAGACCGAAAGCGACGTTGGCGGCCACCGACAAATGCGGGAACAGGGCGTAATCCTGGAACACCAGGCCGACCTGCCGCTGCTGCGGCGGCAGCGACCAGCCGGCGCGCGCCACCGGCCGGCCGTCGATGCGGATCTCGCCGCTGTCGAGCGTCTCGAAGCCGGCGATCAGGCGCAGCGCCGTGGTCTTGCCACAACCGGATGGCCCCAGCAGGCAGCCGATCTGGCCCGGGTCGAGCCGCAGGGAAATGTCGTTCAGGACCGGCTTGCGGCCGTAGGACTGTGCTATGCGGTCAAGTGCGAGCATCGCTGTGTTTGATCAGGAGAAAGATGGGCAACAGGCCGGCGATGGCGATGGCGACGGCGGGGAGGGCGGCGCGCTCCCACTCGCCCTCGGAGGTCATCTCGAACACGCGCGTGGCCAGGGTGTCCCAGCCGAATGGCCGGGTCATCAGGGTGATCGGCAGTTCCTTCATGATGTCGACGAAGGTCAGCGCCATCGCCACCAGCAGCGGCCCGCGCAACATCGGCAGATGCACACGCAGCAGGCGCTTGCGGCCACCGACACCGAGCACCTGCGCGGCCTCGTCGAGGGAGCGGGTGATGCGGCCGAGGCCCGCCTCGATGGTGCCGAAGCCCACCGCGAGAAAGCGCGCGCAATAGGCGAGCAGCATCACCACCAGCGTCCCGCCCAGCACCTGGCCGATCTCGCGGCCGCTCCAGGCGCGGACCTGATCGATGATCAGATTGTCCAGCCAGGCCACCGGGATGAAGAAGCCGACTGCCAGCACCGCGCCCGGCAGGGCGTAGCCGAGGGTGGCGAGGCGAGTGGTGAACAACATGCCGCGCGAGGGCGCGAGACGCTGCGCGTAGGCCAGCGCCAGGCTCAAGAGCGCGACCAGCAGGGCGCCGAGCGCGGCCAGCAGCAGGGAATGGCCGATGAACTCGAAATAGCGCGGATCCAGATCGTTGGCGGCGGCGGCCCAGGCCCAGCGCAACAGTTGCGTGAATGGCGCCAGGAAGGCGAGCAGAAATACGCCACCAGCGAATCCAGTGGCCAGAACGGCGCGCCAGCCATCGAGCGGAATGCGCGCCGAGGCGCCGCCGCCGCGACTGGATTGGGCATAACCGCGCTGCTGGCGCGAGGCCTGCTCCAGCAGCACCAGCACCAGCACGAAGAAGATCAGGATGCTCGCCAGCTGCGATGCGGCCGGCAGCGAGAACAACGAGAACCAGGCCTTGTAGATGGCGGTGGTGAAGGTGTTGTAATTGAAGACGGAGACCGTGCCGAAATCCGCCAGGGTCTCCATCAGCGCCAGCGACAGGCCCGCGACGATGCCCGGCCGCGCCATCGGCAGCGCCACCCGGAAGAAGCCTCGTACCCGACCCATGCCGAGGGACTGCGCCGCTTCCATCAGCCGTCGGCCCTGACCCTGGAAGGCGGCGCGGGCGGTGAGGTAGACGTAAGGGTAGAGGGCCAGGGTCATCACCAGGATGACGCCGCCGCGCGAGCGGATCGGCGGCACCTGGGCGATGCCCCAGGTCTCGCGCAGCCAGGTGGGCAGCGCGCCGGTGAAATCCAGCCAGCCCAGCCAGACGAAGGCGGTCACGTAGGCCGGCAGCGCCAGCGGCAGCAACAGCGCCCAGGTGAAGAAACGACGGCCGGGAAACTCGCAGGCGGCGGTCAGCCAGGCCAGCGAGATGCCGAGCGCACTCACCCCGAGGCCGACACCCAGCGCCAGCCAGACGCTGTTCACCAGCAGTTCCGGCAGGGTGTATTGCCACAGATGCGCCCAGATCGCCTGGTCCGGATCGACCAGCGCGGAGACCACCACGCCCACCGGAATCAGGGTGAGCGCGGCGATGCCCCAGGCGGTGGCACGTGGTGCCGAGATCAACGCCGAGAAAAAGGATCGGAGTCGTCTTCCTCACCATCGGCGGCGCATACTTCCTCTGGCGCTGGGACTATTTCG
>CAZONS010000137.1:0-8880 GCA_964581195.1 uncultured Thiobacillus sp.
CCTCCGAGCAGGAAATCGCCGACGAGATGGGGCTCGACATCCATGCCTATTACGCCCTGCTCAACGATGCCCGTGGCGCCCAGTTGGTCTATTACGAGGATCTGCACGAGGGCGATGGCGACGACTTCCTCGAACGCTTCGCGGACGGCGACCACCAGAGTCCCTTCGATGCGCTTTCCAACCGCCATTTCAAGGCCGCGCTGGCGCAGGCGGTGGGCATCCTGCCGGAACGGGAGAAACTGCTCATGGGCATGTATTACGAGCAGGAAATGAACTTCAAGGAAATCGGCGCCGTGCTGGGCGTGTCCGAATCCCGTGTCTGTCAGCTCCACAGCCAGGCCATCGCGCGTCTGCGTGGCCGTCTGCGTGAATGGTCGCCGGCCTGAACATGGATATCATCAGCATCGTCGGCATCGTCCTGAGCCTCTCCGCCATTCTGGTCGGTCAGGCGCTGGAGGGGGGGCACATGGGCTCCCTGCTGCAATTCACCGCGTTCATGATCGTCATCGGCGGCACGCTCGGCGCCGTGATGCTGCAAAGCAATACCCGGGTGTTCCTGGATGGTCTCGCCATGCTCAAGTGGGTGATCAAGCCGCCGCGCGTGGCGCCGCAGGAAACCCTCAGGATGATCGTGGAATGGAGCCACCAGGCCCGCCGGGGCGGCCTCCTCGCGCTCGAACCCCTGATCGATCAGCAGTCCGACCTGTTCCAGCGGCGCGGCCTCCAGATGCTGGTCGACGGGGCCGAGCCGGAGGTGCTGCGGGAAACCCTGGAAGTCGATCTCCAGGCCTACGAGACCCATCATGTCGAAGCCGCCAAGGTCTGGTTCGCCGCCGGCGGCTATTCACCGACCATCGGCATCCTGGGCGCGGTCATGGGGCTCATCCACGTCATGGAAAACCTGTCGGACCCCTCCAAGCTGGGCTCCGGCATCGCGGTGGCCTTCGTCGCCACCATCTACGGCGTCGGCGGCGCCAACCTGTTCTATCTGCCGGTCTCCGGCAAGCTGCGCTACTGGGTCCGCCGGCAGGTGGCCGAGAAGGAACTCTTCATCCAGGGGCTGGTGGCCATCGCCAATGGCGAGAACCCGCGCATCATCGAAGCCAAACTGCAGGGCTACCTGTCCTGATCGGCCATGCCACGGAAGCCGCCCGAGGAAGAACACGAGAACGTCGAGCGCTGGCTGGTGTCCTACGCCGACTTCATCACCCTGCTGTTCGCCTTCTTCGTGGTGATGTACGCCATTTCCTCGATCAACGAGGGCAAGTATCGGGTGATGTCGGATTCCCTGATCAACGCCTTCCGCGAGGCGCCCACCACCGACCAGGCCATCCAGATGGGGGTGAAGAACCCCGCAGTCCTCGATGGCAGCGGCATGCCCATCGGCCACGCCGTGCAACACCCGCAGGGCAGCGTCCCGGGCACCACCCCGGAACGGCAGCAGGCGGCCGAGCGAATGAAGAAAGTGGCGAAGAATGTGCTCGACGCCATGCAGCCGATGAGCCAGAACGGCAAGGTCCGGGTGACCCAGTCGCCACGCGGCATCACCGTGGAAATCAACGCCAGCCTGCTGTTCAACAGTGGTGATGCCGTCCTGAATCCGCAATCCAAGCAGGCGCTGGCGGCGGTCGCCGAGGTCCTGGCCGGGGTGGAGAATCCGATCCAGGTCGAAGGCCACAGCGACAACATCCCGATCAACAGCCCGGCCTACCCTTCCAACTGGGAACTGTCCTCGGCGCGCGCCGGCAGTGTCGTGCGCCTGTTCGCCGAACTGGGGGTGCCGACGACGCGCATGGTCGCCATCGGCTACGCCGACAACCAGCCGCTGGATACCAATGCCACTGCGGAAGGTCGTGCCCGCAACCGCCGCGTCAACGTCCTCATCCTCAACGAGGTAGGGGGCGCCGCCAAGGAGATCAGCCTCCAGGGCGAACCCGTCACCGCGCCCCCAGCGCGTTGAGCCCCGGCGGGCGGCGGATCAGGGTGCCCTGATCTCGAAGACCGAGCCGTTGTCCTTGCGCGGCGACAGCGCGCCCCGGTGTCCTTCGTTCTCGTGTGACCTGGCGAACATCCAGGCCGTAACGTGAGTGAACACCGCGGCAGCCGGGACGATCCCGGGCTCAGCCCTGATCCGGTTTCTTCAGCAACGCCTTGAGCGCCGCGAATGGGGTGTGACTGGCCGGGGTCGCGGGTTCGCGGGACGAGGCGGCGCGGGCGATCAGGGGCGCATCGAGCTCGCGCGAGTGTTCGGCGTCGTGGCAGTAGAGACAAAGCAGTTCCCAGTTGCTGCCATCCGGGGGATTGTTGTCGTGATTGTGGTCGCGGTGATGCACCGTCAACTGGCTCAGGTTCTGACTGGTGAAGGCGCGCCCGCAGCGGCCGCAGACCCAGGGATAGAGCTTGAGCGCCTGGCCGCGATAGCTCTGCGCGCGGGCATCCGCCTGCCGACGGGCTTCGGCGACGACGCGGTCGAGGCGGGCGTTGTCCGGTCGGGTGGGTTTCACTGGCATGTGCTTTCCTCCGCGGCAGGGGGAGTCCCGCCGTCCGCCAGGATGTAACCCGAAAAAAAAGACGGCGTCGATCCCGCAAGGGAAGGACGCCGTAGACAAGTCTCATCTGAGAAGGAGCGTTGACCGATTCGTCTCCGAGCGGGTCGACGTTATAGAAGCAATGTATGTGCCATCGCGCGGTATTTTGTTAACTGTTTGATTGTTGGCGGGTTTCTTGCGCTGGCGGCGGCGGCATAGGGCATCGATGCGCCTTGCCGCACCGAAGTGGGGCTTGGCGCACCGTTTCGGCCGCGGCCACCGTCCTCATTGCTGGGTGAAGTCCTCCAGCATGGTGCGCAATTCTGCCCGCCAGGCCTCGATCATGCTGTGCGCGGGTTCGTCTGGAAACTCGTTCAGCCAGGGGGTGAAATCGTCGCTCATCACGATGAGCCGGTCATCCCGCTGGATCAGGGTCAGGCGCAGCGGCAGCAGGTTGAGCAGGCGCGGCTCGGCCGCCTCCGCCCAGCGCACGGCGGATTCACTGCCGATGAACAGGATGCGGATGTGCGGGTTTTCGAAACCGCGTTTGGCCAGGGCGGTGTCGATCGGTTGCATCTTCACCAGTACCAGATCGTGATTGGCGGCCGCCAGGGCGATGTCGTCGAGGCCCTGGCGCATGTCCACGGCCTTGCTCACGCTGACTGGATCGGCGTGCGCCAGAAGCGGCAGCAGCAGGGCGAACAGCAGCGCTGACGGTCTCATAGCGCGGCCTCTTCCAGGATCGCCAGATAGTCCCGTTTCAATTCCTCGCACTCGCCATGCAGGGCGGGAACGCTCTGGGTGACCCAGGCCGGGTTGACCGCGATCAGATCGACGCCAGTGGGGGTCTCCACCAGGGTGACCCGACAGGGCATCAGTTGCGTGGCGCGGGGATCGAGGCGCAGGACGCGGTCCATCCTGGCGAAATTGCAGAAGTAAACCAGACGCACCGAGCGCACTTCGCGGGCGTAGGGCACCAGGCGCGCATCGATGGCCTGCTGTCGCACGAAGGTGTAGTTGTGATTGACGATGGCCTGGGCCAGGGCGGCGACCGACTGATCCATGGTCTTGCCTTCGGCGGTGGCGGTGAGCAGCATGGGCTCCGGCTCGCCGGCGCGGGCCGTCAGGCTCATGCAGACGACGGCGACGAATAGAACGATCCTGTGAAGATGCTGTTTCATGAAACCTCCAGCCGACATCGGGACGCGGACAACGCTGCCATCATCCCATGACCGGGTTTCAGCAATGCGCGTGCCAGTCTGTCGGCCGGCGGGTGGGCGTGGCGCTGTCGTCAGGCCGCCTCGCGATAGCCGCCCCCCGCGACGGTGAAGCTTTCCGCGTAGGTGACCGGATCGCCGCCATCCCAGACGCTGCCGTCCATGAGGGTGCTGGCGCGGGTCTCCGCGCTCGGTGTCGCGATGCCGAGCTGTCCGGCGGCATCGCGATAGAGGTCGATCCGGTTCACCTGACGCGCCACGGCGAGATAGTCGGGGTGGCTGGCGAGCATGCCCCAGCGGTGCTGCTGGGTGAGGAACCAGATGCCATCGGAGAGCCAGGGGAAATTGACCTGGCCGTCGTCGAAGAAGCGCATGGCGTGCTCATCCCGCCAGGCGCGGCCGAGGCCGTCCTGGTAGTGGCCGAGCAGGCGACCCTCGATCAGCGCCACCGGCACGTCGATGTAATCGGGGCCGGCGAGGAGGCGGGCGGCCTCGCGGCGTCCCGCTTCGGTATCCAGATAACGCGCCGCTTCCAGCACCGCCATGATCAGGGCCCGCGCCAGATCGGGGCGTTCTTCCGCGAATCGCGCGCCACAGGCGAGGACCTTTTCCGGGTGGTCCGGCCAGATCTCCTGGCTGGTGGCGACGGTGAAGCCGGCGTTCTCGTGGATGGCGAGCGCGTTCCAGGGCTCGCCGGCGCAGAAGCCATCCATGTTGCCGACGGCGAGGTGACCGGTCATTTGCGGCGGCGGCACCACCACGTTGTTGATGTCGCGGAACGGGTGGATGCCGTGGCTGGCCAGCCAGTAATACAGCCACATGGCGTGGGTGCCGGTGGGAAAGGTCTGGGCGAAGGTGTGGCGGCGCGGGTCGCCGTGGAGCAGCCTGGCCAGGCTGTCGCCGTCGCGCGCGCCGCGTTCGTGCAGGCGCCGCGACAGGGTGATGGCCTGGCCGTTGCGGTTGAGGGTCATCAGCACCGCCAGGTTCTGGCGCGGCCCGCCGATACCCATGCGGGCGCCGTAGATCATCCCGTACAGCGCATGCGCGGCGTCGAGGTCGCCGGTCAACAGCTTGTCGCGGACGGCGGCCCAGGACGGCTCCCGCGACAACACCAGTTCGATGCCGTGCTTGCGGTCGAAGCCCTTGGCCGCAGCCATGACCAGCGGCGCGCAGTCGGTCAGGGGGATGAAGCCCACCCGTAGCGGTATCGGTTGATGCATGGACAGGTGGGTCATGTGGGTCTTTCCTTGGTTCGGATCAGCTCGCCAGGGCGGAACGCGGTTCCGTTTTCGCCCTGTCACGCGACTTTTTTGCCGCGCTGAAGTCCTCCACCTTGCGTTGCCGTTCGTAGAGGAAGGCCAGCACTTCGTGCCGGAAGTGGTTATAGCGGGCATCCCCGGACATTTCCACCCGGTTGCGCGGCCGTTCCAGATCGATGTCGAGGATCTCGCCGATGGTCGCGGCGGGGCCGTTGGTCATCATGACGATGCGATCCGACAGCAGCACCGCCTCGTCCACGTCGTGGGTGATCATGATCACCGTGTTGCCGAGGTCGGCGTGTATCTCCATCAGGGAATCCTGCAAGTGGGCGCGGGTCAGGGCGTCGAGGGCGCCGAACGGCTCGTCCATCAGCAGCACTTTCGGTTCCATCGCCAGGGCGCGGGCGATGCCGACGCGCTGCTTCATGCCGCCGGAGATTTCATCCGGTCGCTTGTCCAGCGCGTGGGTCATGTGCACCAGTTCCAGGTTATGAACGATCCAGTCGCGCATCTCCGTCTTGCTCTTCTTGCCCTTGAACACCTGCTTGACCGCCAGTTCGACGTTCTCGTAGGCGGTGAGCCAGGGTAACAGGGAATGGTTCTGGAACACCACCGCCCGTTCCGGGCCGGGTTCGCTCACCTCGCGGTCCTCCAGCAGGACGCCGCCGGTGGTGGCCTGGTGCAATCCGGCGACGATGTTGAGCACCGTGGATTTGCCGCAGCCGGAGTGGCCGATGAGACTGACGAACTCGCCTTTCGCGATGTTCAGGTTCACCTTGTCGAGCGCGCGATACGGGCCCTTGGGGGTGGGAAACTCGATGCTGACATCGCTGAGTTGCAGATAGCTGTGCATGATTTGGACTCCGGGTTATCGGTTAGCGAAGGATCGCGTTCTTGTCCCAGCTCACGCCGCGCTGCAGGAACAACATGGCGCGATCGAGCATGAAACCGATGAGGCCGATCACCAGCACCGCCACCATGATCCGGCCCAGAGAGTTGGAACTGCCGTTCTGGAATTCGTCCCAGACGAATTTGCCCAGGCCCGGGTTCTGCGCCAGCATTTCGGCGGCGATCAGCACCATCCAGGCGATGCCGAGCGACAGGCGCAGGCCGGTGAACATCAGCGGCAGGGACGCCGGCACGATGATCTTGAATACATGGGTCAGGGCGCCCAGGCGCAACACCTGGCTGACGTTGAGCAGGTCGCGGCTGACGTTGGCCACCCCCACGGCGGTGTTGATCACCGTCGGCCACAGGCAGCACAGCAGCACGGTGAACATCGAGGTGAGAAAGGATTTCGAGAACGTGGGGTCCTGGCTGACGTAGACCGCGCTCACCACCATGGTCACCAGCGGCAGCCAGGCCAGGGGCGAGACCGGCTTGAACAGCTGGATCAGCGGGTTGACGGCGGCGTAGACCGATTCGTTGAGGCCGATCAGGATGCCCAGGGGAATGGCGATCAGGGAGGCCAGGAAGAAGCCGGACAACACCGTGAACAGGCTGGTGCCGATCTGGTCGATGAAAGTGGGCTTGCCGGTGTAGGGCCGGATCTGGACGTGCGCGTTGGGGTCGGCGGCGAGGATCTCGGCGTTGCGGACTTCCTGGCGCTCGATGAAGGCGACTTCGCGCTGGCGTTCCGCCTGGTGTTCGGCCAGCAGGGTGCCGCTCTGCTCCCACACCTGGGCGGGCCCCGGGAATTTGCCCAGGGAGGTGTTGATCATCATGGCGGCGTTGTACCAGAGGAACAGGAACAGCAGGATGCCGATCACGGGCAACAGCAGGCCGCGCCCGAATTGCAGGACTTGCTCCGGTGTCGGCAGCAGGCGTGCCGGGTTCCGGCCGATGTTCGACAGGGTGGCGATATTCATGGTGATTCCTTTTTCAGTCCTTGTGCATCCGCCCCGCCCCCGAAGGGGCGGCGAAAGCGGTCGTTAGGGTTTGGCCGAGCCCTTCAGGCCGATCTTGAACCGCTCCAGATAGGCGTTGGGCTTGCTGCCATCGAAGGTGATGCCGTCGATGAACTCGCTTTGTGGCGGCTTGTAGCCGGACTCATTGGCGAAGTCGGGGAAGTCCGCCGCGCTCATCTTGCCTTCGGCGATCAACGCCTTGGCCGCCTGAGCGTAGATGTCCGGGCGATACACCTTCTTCGCCATGTCCGAGTACCAGCTGTCCGGCTTGGCCTCGGGAATCTGGCCCCAGCGGCGCATCTGGGTCAGGTACCAGGTGGCGTCCGAGTAGTAGGGATAGGTGGCGTTGTGGCGGAAGAACACGTTGAAGTCCGGTACCGCGCGCTTGTCACCCTTCTCGTACTCGAAGGTGCCGGTCATGGAGTTGGCGATCACCTTCTCGTCGGCGCCCACGTAGTTGGGCTTGGCCAGGATCTTCACCGCCTCCGGCCGGTTGCCGTTGTTGTTGTCGTCCAGCCACTTGGCGGCGCGGATCATGGCCTTCACCACGCGGATGTGGGTGTTGGGGTTCTTCTCGGCCCAGGCCTGGGAGACGCCGAACACCTTCTCCGGGTTGTTCTTCCAGATCTCGTAGTCGGTGATCACCGGTACGCCGATGCCCTTGAACACCGCCTGCTGGTTCCACGGCTCGCCGACGCAGTAGCCGTAGATGGTGCCGGCTTCCATGGTCGAGGGCATCTGCGGCGGCGGCGTCACCGAGAGCAGGGCGTCGGCCTTGATCTGGCCGCTGGTGTCGCCCTTGTCCGGCGCGTAGTAGCCGGGGTGGATGCCGCCGGCGGCGAGCCAGTAGCGCAGCTCGTAGTTGTGGGTGGAGACCGGGAACACCATGCCCAGGTTGAAGGGCTTGCCGGCCTTCTTGTATTTCTCGACCACCGGCTTCAGGTAGTCCGCCTTGATGGGATGCACGGGTTTGCCATCCGCGCCCATGGGGATGTGCTTCTTCATCTCCTCCC
Source organism: uncultured Thiobacillus sp. (assembly GCA_964581195.1). Classification (GTDB taxonomy): domain Bacteria; phylum Pseudomonadota; class Gammaproteobacteria; order Burkholderiales; family Thiobacillaceae; genus PFJX01. The sequence goes on from CAZONS010000137.1 coordinate 7,925, forward strand.
ACACCGCGTTGGAGACCGTGATGCCGTTACCGTTCAGATCCATGGAGAAGGCGGTGATGATGTCCGCCTTGGTGCCGAAGCCGATGGTCGCGCCGAGCGGCTGGCCGGCGAGCATGTGGGCGCCGTCCAGTTGGCCGTCGATCACGCGGTCCAGCAGCACCTTCCAGTTCGCCTGCGCTTCCAGGGTCACATACAGGCCTTCGTCCTCGAAGAAGCGCTTTTCGTAGGCGATCGCCAGCGGCGCCATGTCGGTGAGCTTGATGAAGCCGAACTTCAGATCCGGCTTCTCGGCGGGACCCACCGTGCCGGTTCCGGCCGCTGGGGCGGCGGCCATCGGCGCGGCGCCGGGCGTGGCTTCCTTGGGGGCTTCCTTGCCGCAGCCGGCGAGCAACATCGCCAGCGCCAGGGGCGTCAGCAGGGCAGCTTTCACAACTTGTCTTCTGTTCATCTCGGTTCTCCTGAAATTGCGCGATTCACTTCGAAACGGTCCGGGCGAAAAAAAAACGGCGTCCGACCGCCGCGCGGGTGCGCGGGGTGGGACGCCGTTGTCCGTGGGCATTGACTGACTTGCCCGATGTTCATGAGCCCGACCGGAGATCGGGGCGCTACTCTCCTAGCAGATGCCGTGCCATGTCGATGCTGGATGAATAACACGTTGTTTCCATGTGGGTATTCCTGGTCTGGGCGCGCGCGAAGAGGGCGATTGCCGGTGCCATTGCCCAGGCATGGTGCGATATGCACCTGTTTGGGCGGAGCCCGCGCCGCGCCGGAGTCGGCGGCGCGGGCTGACCGCTGGGCGAGGCAAGCCAGCCACTCGCGGCGGCCGGATTGACGCCGCTTGTTTGAATCGGCTGCGGCATCGGACGTGTATTGGGTATCGTCCATGACCACTCACGACGGATGGTCGCCGCGCGATTTCCGCCGTATCCAACCTCTCCCTGATCGATCATGAAACA
>CAZONS010000138.1:0-8811 GCA_964581195.1 uncultured Thiobacillus sp.
GGTAGTGGCGTTCGTAGGCGTTCAGCCAGACCCAGGACGCGCGCTCGGGGGTCAGCTCTGCCAGGCAGTCCAGCAAGGCGCGGGCGCCCGCCACGCCCAGCTCGGCGAGTTCCGCGGCCGCCACGCCCAGGTGCTGGCAGAGCAGGAACAGGGGCCAGGCGCCCCGCTCCGCGACGGTCTGCCCGACATCATCATCCGCCTGCCCGCCGCGCCGCCAGGCGTCCAGCAGAACCGCCACCGGCCGCCAGTCATCCTCGCTTTCTTCCCTGGCGCGGCCAGTGGCATCCCTGACCAGCCGGTGTCCCTGATCCGCCAGCCACTCGGGCAACTCGTCGCCGTACAGGGCCAGGCGTACCAGCAACTCGGCCGGATGCCGCCGCAGATAGCCGCGCAGGCCGGGCAGGCTCGCCTCGGCCTTGAAATGCAGGGCACATAAGCGCTGGGCATGGACCTGTTCCAGCACCAACCGGACCGCCAGATAGTCGGTCATGGTCACGACCACGCCCAGTCCGGCATAACCCGGATGGCTGTCGCGCCAGAGCACCATGCCCGACCAGCCTGGCAGCTCCTTGGCCAGGCGCTCCAGGTAGGCCTGCCAGCGCGCGGGCTCGAGCCCGAGGTCGAGCAGCGCCTGCAGGATGGCCGCGACCGGATCCTCCGGCAACCGTTCCAGGGTTTGCTCCCAGGTGACCAGGCCATGCAGGCTGAAGTGTGGATCCTGACGGGCGCTGTCCAGCCAGGCGCCATAGAAGCCGCGCTCACGAGCCGGATTGGCCCAGGCCGCGACCCCCTGGTCCAGGTGCGCGGACAGATGCCGGATGAGATAGGGCCGGATTTCATCGAGCACGTCGCGGCCGGTCAGCCGACCCAGGAGCCCCCGCAGGCTGAGGGTATCCGCCACCTGCGCCAGCAGCGCATCGAGCCGGGCCTCGGCTTCACCGTGCAACGACGGCTGCGCTTCGTGCCGCCCGCTCCGCGATTGCGGCGGCACCCCGTCCGCTGCCGACGCGATCCCGGCCTGGATCTCCACGCAGACTCGCCAAAGCCGCGTCAGAGCCCGGGCTTCGTCCTCATCGCGCAGCAACCGTTCCCGCGCGGCCATGGGCACACTGGAATCGACCCGCGCCAACACCGCCATTTCCTCGACGCGCCAATTCCAGGTTGCCACCGGTGGCGGGGTGAAATCCGCGAGTAGCCCGGCCAGCAGGACCTGGCGGCGGCCGATCCGCCCGGCGACCTGCCCGGAACCGCTCAACTCGGGGAACTCGTCCAGGGCCGCATCCAGGTCGGCCGGGTCGATCCGTCCCTGGCGGAAGAACTCGCGGAAGCGCTCCGGCGGCAGATAACCGCGGGCACCGACCGCCGCCTCGGCCGCCCACAGCGCCTCGCGGAAAGGCAGATGCTGGAAGCCGTGCAGGGTGTTGTGGTGGACGAAGTCCCGGATCGGCGCCTGGGCCGGCAGAACGTGCTCCAGCCGATGCAGCAGGTCGTCCAGCAGGGGGCGCGGATCCCGGGCGGCATCCATGGGCTCAGGCACCGAAAAGACGGGCATAGCGCTGCACCGAGGCGGCCACGAGGTGGAGCATCGGCGCCGGCATGAGGCCGATGGCCAGGCTGCCGGTGGTGAGCAGGGCGGCCGCGATTAACTCACCCCGGCTCAGGTCCGGCAGGCTGCGCATGCGTTCGGAGACGGGGCCGGTGAACAACCGGCCCACGGTACGGACCGCATAGGCGGCGCTGATCACCACGGTCAGCGACAACAGCACCATCCACGCCCCCCAACGCTCGAAGCCGCCCACCAGGGCATGAATCTCAGCGATGAACCCCGCCGTGCCGGGCATCCCCACCGCGGCCAGGAAGGCCAGGATGGTGAAGAAGGCAAAGCGCGGCATGACCTTGACCAGGGAGCCATAGTCGGCCAGATCCCGGGTGTGGGTGCGCTCGTAGAGCAGGCCGATGAGCAGGAACAGGGCGCCCGCCACCAGCCCGTGGGCGACCATCTGCATGACCGCGCCGGTCAGCCCGGCGGTATTGAGGGCCGCCACGCCCAGCAGCACCACCCCCATGTGGGAGATGGAGGAATACGCGACCATGGCCTTCAGGTCCCGCTGCTGCCATGCCAGGACGCCGCCGTATACCAGGCTCACCAGGGCCAGGATCATGAGCGGGACTTGCAGCGCCTCGGCGGCGGCCGGAAGCGTGCCGGTGGCGCGGATGAGTCCGTAGGAACCCATTTTCAAGAGGATGCCGGAGAGCAGGATGGACACCGGGCTGGGCGCCTCCACATGGGCCAGGGGCAGCCAGCCGTGCAGGGGAAAGATGGGCATCTTCACGCCGAAACCGATCAGGAGCCCCAGGAACAGGCTGGTCTGGGCCGCCACCGGCAACATGCGCGCGCCCTCGCTGATCATGTCCATGTCGAAACTGTGGCCGGGCGCGGCGTCGTAGAGCATGAGCAGGGCGATGAGCATGAACACCGATCCGCCCATGGTGTAGAGCACGAAGTTCAGGGCGGCCTTCTGCCGTCCAGCCCCGCCCCAGCGGTCGATGAGGAAGAACAGGGGCAGGAGCGTCAGTTCCCAGAACACATAGAACAACGACCAGTCACGGGTGGTGAACACCCCCAGCATCGCGCACTCCAGAAGCAGGAGCAGGAGGTAGTAGCCCTTGACCCGCTCCCGGATGCCGCTGGATGCCAGCACGGCAACGAAGGCCAGCAGGGTGGCCAGCCACACCAGCGGCAGCGAAATGCCATCCACCCCCAGACTGAAGGCGCTGCCCAGGCGCGGGTTCCAGGCATGGGATTCGAGCAGCTGCGCGCCCGGATTGGACGGATCGAAAGCGGAAGCCAGCCAGAGGCTCCACCCCAGGGTGGCCCCCGACACGGCCAGGGCAATCTGGCGGATGAGCCTTCGCGCGCGCCCAGGCAGCAAGGCAATCAGGCAGGCGCCCAGCAGCGGTAGCAGCAACAGGATTTTCAGCATGGGCGAACGGGGCGCGGCGATCCGTCAACGATGATTGAAACCATCCGGATCCAATACCGGGCAGCCACGATGGAGATCGCCCTCCCCGCGAAAAGCGGGCTGCGCGCAGCCCGCTCCCGGGGACGACCGAAGAGGCTGACCGAAATGGGAGGACATTGACATCAAACACACATGGAATGAACATAACATTATCATGAAATGATAATAAGGTGTTGCTAATGGAATTGAAGACCGCGCGCTTGACCGTGCTCCTCGACCCGGCAAAAAAGCGGGCTTTCGAGGAACTCTGTGCTCAGGAGGATGTGACGCCGTCCCAGGTGGTGCGTCAGTTGATCCGGGAATATCTGAAGCAACACGGGGTGGAGTGGCAACCCAGCGGCCAGCCCCCGGAGGAATCCGGTCCGGGCGGGCGCTGATATCCCCGCGACATCGACGCGAAGCGAGCCGCCCGTTCACCGGGGCGGCGGGATGTGACAGGATGAAAGCGGGCCGGCGCGCGACCGCGGCCCGCGCGCGCGTCAGAGGCGCAGTTGCACCTCGATCTGTTGCGACATCGCCGTGATGGCTCGCTCCAGATCGATCTGGTCCGGATTGGCGGCGGATGCGTTGGCGAGATGGCTGTACAGATCGTCCTGCTCGAAGATCTCCTTGCTGCCGTCCGCGCGTTGCAGGAAAGCGGCCCAGGGCACAAACTTGGTCAAGGGCGCGTCCTCTCCATGGACAGGGGAGATGTCGATATTGAGGCCGGCGACGAACAGCAGGTTCTTGCCAAGCATGGCCGGGGATTGCAGCAGGCTTCGGTAGGTACGCTCGAACTCCGCCAGGGTGTTGGCGCAGGCCGCCGTGAGCAAGGGGTTCTTCGAGGTCAGGATCCACGGCATGGGAGCGAGCAGGTTCTGTTCCAGCTGATCCTGGAAAGGATCCTCCCAATGCCCCTCACGCTGGAAATAGAAGTCTTCGGCTTCCAGATGATCCCCGATGGCGACGCTTCCCTCCTGCGGCCAGGCGTCATCGGGCAGGCGGGCCACCAGTTTGTCGGAAGCGCTGAAGACATGGCCCGTGCTGCGCGTCGACACCGGCTTGGGCAGGCCGTGCACGGCACCCTGCACGAGGTTCTCGGCCACCAGGAACAGCCCCTGCTTGCGCGGCGAGATCAGGAGGTAGTCCAGCAGCACGGCCGGTCGCCCCTGATGCCGCATCAGGCGCACGCTTTCGCGGGCGTAGGCATAGTCGCCGGCGAACTGCTTGACGATGCCGCCGATCTTGCCGCAGGCGCAGCTGTTGTGCCCATGCTCCGCATGCAGGCGCCGATAGACACCAAATTCCGCGGTATCCGGGTCGTAGCCGACATGGCTGGCCTGGACCAGGAGCAGGTCCTGACCATGGTCGGCATGGGGGCCATGGCGCTCCACCGAGACGATGCCCCCCACCCGCCCGTGATTGAAGGGGAAGGCGCCAAAATGCTTGGCGATCAGGATGATGGGGAAGCCCTGGCTTTCATCCGAGCAAAAGGCCCGCGAGGGCATGATCTTCCCCGGGCTGAAGCCCAGGGAAAGACACCAGTTGTATAGCTTGGGTACAAACCGGTTGTAGCACAGCATGTGACCTTCCAGCTTGAAGCTCTGCAAGGCGGTGGAGATGGTCGCTCGGTTGGAGAACATGGAGACGTGGTCGGGAGGAAAAAGCGGCGATCGGTTATAATGATTCGCCGTCCTGATGGCAATAGGGTTATTGATCGCGGTGTCGCGGCGCAACGCACACCCCCGGGTTGCCCCGGATCCGCCCCACCTCATCCCATCCCCGACTTCCGGCGAACCAACGACCATGGAAATCAACTCGATCACCAAGAAACTGCTGTTCAACACCATCCGGGTCGATACCGTTCTGGACGATGGCAGCGAAGGTTCCGGCACCGCGTTCGTGGTCAGCCACGCGCACGCGCGCGGTACCCACACCTTCATCGTCACCAACCGGCATCTGGTCGATGGCGTCCGCCGTGGCGGCCTGGTGTTTACCCAGAAACGCAACGGCCAGCCGCTCTTCGGCCAGCGTTTTCAGCTCAACATCGAAGATTTCCCGCACGCCTGGTTTCTCCACCCCGATCCGGAAGTCGACCTCGCCATCATCCCGATGCGCCCGCTGGAACAGGCCGCGCATGACCAGGGCGTCGAACTCTACTACCACGTCATCGACAGCCGCCTGGCGCCCGACCCGGCGACGACGCGCGCGCTCGATGCCCTGGAGGAAATCCTCTTCGTCGGCTATCCCAGCGGCGTCTGGGACCAGATCAACCTGATGCCGATCCTGCGCCGGGGCACCACCGCGACGCCGATGGCGCTCGATTTCGAAGGCCGCCCCGAATTCCTCATCGACGCGGCGGTGTACCCCGGCTCCAGCGGCAGCCCGGTGTTCGTCTATCAGCCCGATGCAATGCGCCCCGGCCAGGGCGGGGGCAGGAAATTCCTGTTCGCCGGCGTGGTCGCCGCCGTGTTTTTCCGCGAGGAAGCCAACCACCTGGTACCCATCCCGGTGCCGGCCAACAATCACGGCATGGTCATGGGCTCGGAAATGATCGATCTCGGCCTGGTCATCAAGTCGCAAGCGGTGATCGACGTCATCAACGCCTATCTCGGGAAATGGCTCGACTAGTTCGGCCAGCCTGTACCCTCCGCTCCCACTCTCATCGAAGACTGACGGAATCCGCATGAAAGACAAAAGCCCGCTCTACTGTGGCTTCAATGAAGACAAGCATGGCATCACCATGCTCGGCCGCATCGTCCTCGACGCCTGGATATTTGGCCTGATTCCAAGGAGCGAGGACTGCAAGGGCTGGGATCTGCCGCGCATGCAGAACCTGATGCAGCAGAACGAGGAACGCTGGGATCAGTATGGCAACCTGCCCAGCCGCCTGCCGGACGACCTGCGCCAGAAACACGCCGAGTTGTACGCCTGGGCCACCGCGCGCGGCCGCGAACGCGGCTGGGATCCGGAGCTGGACGACGACGAATAAGCGGTACGTACGACCTTTGCAGTCAGGAGCCGAAAGATGAACTTCGAACCCGTGGTCCTGTTCTTCGTGCTCGGCGTGATCGCCGGCCTGCTGCGTTCCGACCTGAAGATCCCCGGCAGCATCTACGAAGCCCTGTCGATCTTCATCCTGCTGGCGATCGGTCTCAAGGGCGGTGTCGAACTCGCCAGGCACGACGTGGGCGACCTGGTGTTCGACAGTCTCGTCGTCATCTTCGTCGGCGCCCTGATTCCGCTGCTCGCCTTCCCGGTCCTGCGCTTCATCGGCCGCCTGAGCCGCGCCGACGCCGCCTCCATCGCCGCGCACTACGGCTCGGTCAGCGTCGTCACCTTTTCCGTCGGCATCACCCTGCTCGGCCATGAACTGCTCGACTATGAAGGCTATCTGATCGTATTCCTGGTCTTCCTGGAAATCCCCGCCCTGGTGCTGGGTGTCATCCTGGCCCGGCACGGGCAGGGCAAGGTGCGCTGGGGGCGGCTGCTGCACGAGGTGTTTTTCGGCAAGAGTATCTATCTGCTGGCCGGCGGCCTCCTGATCGGGTTCATCGCCGGCCCGGAGGGCATCAAGCCGCTCGACAAACTCTTCTTCGACCTGTTCAAGGGCGTGCTCGCGCTGTTCCTGCTGGAAATGGGCCTGGTGGCGTCCATGCGCATCGCCGGCCTGCGCGAGTACGGACTGTTTCTCGCCGGCTTCGCCGTGGTGATGCCGGTCATCTCCGCCACCCTCGGCACCCTCACCGGCTGGATGCTCGACCTCTCGGTCGGCGGCACTTTCCTGCTGGCGACACTGTATGCCAGCGCCTCCTACATTGCCGCCCCGGCGGCCATGCGCATCGCCGTGCCCGAGGCCAATCCGGCGCTTTCCATTGGCGCCTCGCTGGGCATGACCTTTCCCTTCAACATCTTCTTGGGCATCCCGCTGTATCTGTGGATGGCCAAATCCATCCACGCGAGCGGAGCCTGAACCCGATGTCGGCGCAATCCATGTTGTTGCTCACCATTCTGTCCGAGTCGGTCCTGGAGGATATTCTGATCGACGAAATCGTCGCGCTGGGCGCCAAGGGCTACACCATCTCCGAAGCGCGCGGACGCGGCACCCACGGCCTGCGTACCGGCAAATGGAGCGCCGGCGGCAACATCCGCATCGAGGTCATCGGCGACGCCGCCCTGTGCGCGCGCATCGTCGAACACCTGCAACGCGTCTATGAGCGCGACTACGGTCTCTTCATGTTCACCTGCGCGGTCGAGATCCAGAACTGAGGCTGCGGCCCTGATCCAGGCGCCCTCCAGGCCGCCTTGCGCGTCCACGCTGACGACTTGTCGGATTCACGACCTGCCCCGCCACACCGTCGCATACCCGCCCGTTCCATGCCGGCCAGGCACCTTCCCCGAAGCGGGACAAGGACGACCGCGACCGGCGGGAATCCAATCCAGGTCATTGATTCAACAGGGCGAACATTCCAACTCGCGCCCCGGACCGGGATAACCCCGGGGAGGCTGACGGCAACCCGTCGCGCTGGCGCGGTCATTGCTTCAATAGCCGCATCCCAGCCCTCCTTACCCCCCGATCATGCCCGCTGAACAGGAAATGCAGCGAATCAAGGGCCGCATCGCCGAGGTCTACGCACAGCGCGAGGCTTTGAAGCGGGCGCTCGAACTCGGCACCCTCCCTCCCCGCGACGGCTTCGCCCGCCTGGAAGCCACCGACCGTGAACTTTCCGACCTGGATCTGCGCTTCAAGGGGCTGTGGGATGCCACGCAGGCCCGCGCCCCCTTTCACCCTGCCACCACCTGGGCCATGGCGGCCGCCCTCGACCCCGTCCATGTCGATTGCGTCACCGCGATCATGCTCAAGATCCTGGATGCCAAGTGCAAGATGGGTGAAACCGAGAAACAGGCGCTGGCCGCCGTCTACGACGTGGTCAGGACGCGCCCCGGCCAGGGCCTGGGCGATGCGGTCCACACGTTGATCGCCCGGGCCCGCGCCGGTGACGGCGACCCCGGCCTGCCCGGGCGCATCCACGACGAACGCGTGCGCGCGGAGTCGTTCATTCCCAAGCCGGTGATGAAGGGCTTCAAGGCCCTGCTCCAGGCCGCCCTGCCCCGGCATTGAGACCCCTACCGACCGCATGAGGACACCCCATGACCTATATCGACCTGCAGCCGAGCGAATTCCAGTCCCTGCGCGACGCCGGTGACCTGACCATCTTCGACACCCGCGACCCGGACAGCTACGCGCGCGGCCATCTCGATGGCGCCCACCCCCTTTCCGAATTCGCGATCAAGCAGTTGATCAAGCGCCGCCAGTTCGACCAGCCGCTGCTGATCTACTGCTACCGGGGCAATAGCAGCCGCGATTACTGCGGCTTCATCGCCGGCTTCGGCTTCACCCGGGTCTACAACCTGGCGGGCGGCTGGCAGGCCTGGGAGCGGTTCACCCGGGCCGCCGCCCCCCAGCCGGGCCCGGCGCTCGCGGCCTGGCTGGCGCGCTGGGGCTATGCCGCCGACAACATCCACGCTCGCGGCGAGAACGGCATGTCGCCGCTGATGCTGGCGGCCCTGAAAGGGGAGCGCTCGCTGGTGGAGGAACTCCTCACCCTCGGCGCCGACCCCAACCACGTCAACGACGACGACCACCACGCGCTCTGGTTCGCCTGCGTCCACGGTGACCCGGAACTGGTCTCGCTGTTGATCGCGCGCGGCGGCAATATCGACAACCAGAACGTCAACGGCGCCACCTGCGCCACCGTCGCCAGCGGCGTATTCCCCTCCGACCAGGGGGTGGTAAAGAACGGGTGCG
>CAZONS010000139.1:0-8809 GCA_964581195.1 uncultured Thiobacillus sp.
GCGCAGTTCGCGCTGATAGGTGGCGGCGGTGGGCCAGAGGTCGTGGATGCTGGCCATGCTGGCGCCTTCGCGCGGCAGCATGACGCGCAGGCCGAGGTCGCGGTTTCGCGCGCGGTCGTTGAGCAGGTAGGTGAGCTGGAACTGCTCATCTTCGAGCCAGTCCACCGCCGTCAGCAGCACCAGATGGGTGAAGCCTTCGAGGTCACGCAGATGCAGCAGGGCCGGTCGCAGAAACTCGGTCGGCACGGTGACGAAGGCCAGATTGGCGCGCTGCTCGGTCAACTCGCCGAGGGGGTGGAGGGCTTTCAGCCGGTCGTGGAGTTCACGCATGGGTCACCAGTTGTAATCCGGCATGTCCCAGTCGTGGATCACCCGCTTCTGGTTGGCCTTGTACCAGTCGAAGCGCTCGGCGTACTGGTTGGCGCCTTCCGCCTTGCCGGCGCGGATCAGCTTCTTCAGGTCCTCGAAGCCCTGCAGGAGCGCCTCGGGGCGGGGCATGCAGCCGGTGATGTAGAGGTCGACCGGCATGTACTGGTCGAGACACTTGATGGTGTTGTAGGAATCCCAGTACATGCCGCCGTTGATGGTGCAGGAGCCCAGGCCGACCACGTATTTCGGGTTCTGCATCTGCTCGTAGGCGCGGATGGCGCGCTTCAGCGTCTTGGTGGAGAGATAGCCGGAGATCACCAGCAGGTTGGCCTGGCGCGGGGTGGGCCGCCACTGGATGCCGTAGCGGTAGGCGTCGAAGCGCGGGGTCATCAGCGGCCGCATCTCGATGGCGCCGCAGCCGGTGCCGAAGCCGAGGATCCACAGCGATTCGGCGCGCGCCCAGTTGAAGAAGTCTTCGACGATCTTGATGTAGGCGCCGTGCTGCACCGTCGGCGGCGCGTCGCAGTAGTAGTCGCGCAGGGGCTCGACCTCGAACTCGACGCCGTCCGGCCCCTTGATCCTGCGCGGCATCAGTTCCGGTTTCACGAACTGGATGGGTTCCCGTTTCATGTCGTCACCCTCCTCACACCAACACGATTGAAAGCACGCCCAGGGGCAGGCCCCAGACCATGAACCAGCGGATCGACTGCTCGACGCGGAAGCGCGGGAAGACGACGCCGACGAAGACGGAAATCATGTAGATGCAGAACACCTTGAGGAAGAACACCGGCCAGCTGGCGGCGCCGCCGAAGAACAGGTTCATGTAGATGACGATCTTGGCGATGGGGAAGATCGCGCGGTTGGTCTGCATCAGCGCCAGATAGGAGGAGTGGTACTCGGTCGGCGGGCCGATGGGGATTTCCTGCGGCGCGATCACCACGTCGAAGGGTGGCCGCATCATCGAGCCGAGGAAGCCGATCATGGCCGCCGCCACAGCGATGGGGTTGGTGAACAGCGTCCAGTTCGCCACGCCGCCCTGCTGCGCGGCGACGATGTCGGTGACCGAGAGGGTCTGGTATTGCAGCGCCACCGCGAACACCGCCAGGGCGAAGGGCAGTTCCGCCATGCTCACCTGCGACAGACCGCGGCTGATGCCGATGGCGGAATGCGGATGGCCGCTCTCGCCGGCGCCCAGCGCCATCCCCAGGGTGCCGAAGAAGACGAAGTAGAGCGCCAGGATCAGGTCGCCGGCGAAGGAGAAGTTGGAGAACATCTCCGAGCCGTAAAGGGTGGGCACGAACAGCAGCAGGCCGACGCCGCCGGTCAGCCGGAACACCGGGCCGAGGTAGAACATCACGCCGTGGGTGATGGAGGTGCGTAGCCCATAGTTCTTGATCAGGTCGGCGTAGTTCTGCCAGATCGGAATGCCGTGCCGCCGCCCGACCCGCGCCCCGATCTTCTGGATGAAGGCGCCCAGCAGCATGCCGAAGTTGACGACGATGAACAGCGTGAGCAGGGCGTAGGGGATCTTGATCCATTCAAATGGCATGCTTACACCCCCTGGAAGTGCGTTCGCAGGGCGGAAAAGCGAAGCGCCTTCCGCCACACCGGGCGTGGGGCTGGCGGAAGGCGCCGGCAAGAAACCGCCGGCTTTTCCGCGCTGCGAGTGCGGACACCATGCTCAGAACCCTCCCACGAAGAAGACGATGACCACGAAGGCCAGGAAATGGAAGGCGTAGCTCTGGCCGTTGCCGTCATAAAGCCGCCGCCCGAGATCGCCGGCGGTGTGCAGCAGGTCGGCCAGGGTGCCCCAGAAGCGGGTGGCGAAGGGCTGGGTGAGGAAACCCATCGCCTTGCGGTAGGGCGCGTAGAAGTTCCAGGCGTAGTGGGTGGTTTCCGGGCGGAACGGGCGTTCGGCGGAGAACACGATGTTGAACTGCTTCACCCTCTGGGCGCGGCGGTTGACGAACAGCAGCCAGGCGAACAGCGTGGTGAAGATGACGCCGACGATGATCATGATGGCGACCGGATTCCAGTAGCCGTACTGGCTGGTGATCGCCCCGCCGGTCCAGTGCAGGCCGCCGTTGGGGAAGAAGGTGGCGATGTAGTCGTCGACCTTGTGCAGCGCCAGGCCGGGGACCACGGCGAAGCCCAGAAGCAGGGCGACGTAGATCATCTGCGGCAGGACGATCGAGAACGGCGCCTCCTTGACCCGGCGCAGCTCGTCCTTCAACTGGCCGAGGAAGATGGTGTGGATCAGCCGGAACAGGTAGAGAAAGGCGATCGGGCCGGCCATGAACAGGATGACGATGGGCAGGCGCTGCTCGGCGTCCATGATGGCGTTGTAGAACACCCAGCGGCCACCGAAGCCGGACAGCGGCGGCACCCCCGACATGGCGATGATGCCGATCAGCACGGCGATGAAGGACAGCGGCATCAGGCGGATCAGGCCACCCATCCTGTACATGTCGCGGGTGCCGGTGCGCTTGGCGATGCCGCCGATGGACAGGAACAGCATGGACTTGTAGATGGTGTGGTTGATGACGAACACCAGGGCCATCAGCCAGCCCAGGTGGTTCATCAGGGCCAGGCCGAACAGGGCGTAGCCCATCTGGCCGATGGAGGAATAGGCGAGCAGGCGCTTGGCGTCTTCCTGGAAGATCGCCATCAGGTTGCCGAGCAGGGCGGTCAGCGCCGCGACCCAGAGCAGGACGTGGGTGAGTTCGACGCCGTAAAGCTGTTGCCGGCCCATGCTCATGAACAGCACGAACAGGCCGAACAGGCCCGCCTTCAACAGGATGCCGGAGACCATGGGCGAGACGTCGGTCTCGGCCTCGGCGTGCGCCCCGGGCAGCCAGATGTGCAGGCCGATGGCGGCGGTCTTGGTCATGAAGCCGATGGCGAGCAGGAGGAAGACCCAGGGAGCGATGGGCTCGGCCAGCGTCTTGAGATCCTCCAGACTGAACAGCGGCGCGCCCTGCGCCGCGAGGGCGAAGCCGGCCAGGATCAGGAAGGCGCCGCCGAGCGAGAACACCAGGTAGGACAGCGCGTGCGGCTCGGATGCCTTGCCGCGCAGGATGAGGAAGTAGGAGCCGAGGGTGAGGAATTCCCAGGCGGCGAAGAATTCGAAGCTGTCCGTGGCGCGCACCAGCAGCACCAGGCCGGCGAACATCAACAGGGTCGCCGGATAGAAGCCGACGCGGCGGCCGTGGGCATGGTAGCTGGCGATCAGGGTGATGGCGCCGCCGAGGGTGAAGATCAGGATGAAGATCAGACGCAGGGCGTCGTAGTCCGTCCAGGTGGCGGCGAAGTAGCCGACCAGGCCGGCGATGGCCAGGCTGTTCTTCACCCAGGCCGGCAGCCAGTCCAGCAGCAGGAAGCCGAGCGCGAACAGCAGCGGCAGCGCCAGCAGCAGGTTGTCGCGGCCGTACCGCGTGGCGGCCAGGTCGCCCCAGAGGAAGCCCAGGGCCCAGCCCGCCAGCATCGCCAGCAGGATCGGCAGCGCCTGGTGCGCCGGGCATTCCAGGCTGGCCGTGGGCTGTTCGCGTTTCATCAGGTAGCCGAACCAGCGGAACAGATAGCCGGCCTCCATCAGGGCGCCGAACAGGATCAGGCCGAGGAGGGCCAGGCGCCCGGCGCCGGCCAGGTGGTGCACCAGTTCCCACTTGGCGTAGAAGCCGGGGAAGGGCGGCAGGCCGGTCAGCATGGCGATGAAGGTGATGAAGGCCAGCACCGGCATGGGCCGGCCGCGCAGGATGGCCCACGCGCTCAGGCCACGTTCCGGCACCAGGCCGGAGAGCCAGTACAAGCCGGCCTTGGCCACGGCATGGGAAATCAGCAGGCCGAAGGCGATGTAGGCGGTGGCCTCGCCGAGGATGTCGCGCTGGCCCAGCACCAGCAGGACCAGGCCGGTCTGGGCGATGGAGGAATAGCCGAGCAGGCGGCGGTCATGGGTCTGCGGCAGGGCGAACAGGTTGGCGGCGATGAAGGTGACGAGGCCGATGCCGGTGGCCACGGGCAGCCATTCGGCGCCGCCGATCAGCAGCAGTTTGTCCACCGCGTAGAGCGCGGCGGCGCCGGTGGCGGCGGAGAACAGGGCGGAGAAGGCGGGGTGCGCGGACTCGTAGATGTCCAGCGCCCAGCCGTTGGCCGGGAAGGGCTTCAGTTCGGCGACGACGGCCATGAACATCATGAAGAAGGCGAGCGCGCCGCCCGCGCGCAGGCCGAGCGAGGCGGTCGCCATGCCGTCGATGTTGAGGGTGCCGGTGGCGTGGTAGGCGAAAATGATGCCGAGCAGCAGGAACACCGAGATGAATTGCGAGACGACCAGATACTTGAAGCCCGCCGAGAGGGCGTGTGAGTTGTTCGATAGCAGCACCAGCCCGGCGCTGGAAATGACCACGAGCTCGAAGAACACGAACAGGTTGAACAGGTCGCGGGTGAGGATGATGCCGGCCAGCGCCATCACCGCCACCAGCAGCACCGCCATGGCGCGGCGGCCCCGCCGCAGCAGGACATCCTTGAGATAGAGCGCCGAGAGCAGTCCGGTGAGGTTGACCAGCAGCGTCAGCGCGGCTTCAGGTAAGCCCATGCGCAGGTTGATGACGAAGGGAGGGACGCCGCCGGCGGTGTAGACATCCACCGGGGCGATGCCCTCGCCGATGAAGGCCAGGAGCCAGTCGGCCGAGATCAGGGTCATGCCGGCGAGCGCCACGAGCGTGACCGCATAGGCGCCGCCTCGCCGCTCCGAATTCAGCAGTCCCAGCAGGAAAGCGGCGGCCAGGGCCGGCAGGATGAGGTAGAGCGGGCTTACCATTTGAGCTCCGTGAACCTGGCGATATCGAGGCTGCGCCGTTTCTCGTGGAGCTTGAGGGCGTAGGCGAGCATCAGGGCGGTGATGCCGACGCCGATGACGATGGCCGTGAGCACCAGCGCCTGTGGCACCGGGTCGATGACACGGGCGATGGCGTCGGCGGCCTGGAGGCCGGCGTCGAGTATCGGCGCGGTGCGTCCGTGCATGTAGCCGATGGCCACGATGACGATGTTGACGCCGCTGTCGGCGATGGTGAAGGCGACGATCATGCGCAGGAGGTTGCGTTGGGTCAGGGCGCCGTAGAAGCCGATCAGGATCAGGATGAAGCCGGTGGCCATCGCGATGTGGACGAGGTCGGGCATCATGGCGCGTCCTCCGTGTCCGTCTCCGAGAGGCTGGCCAGAATCGAGGCGAACTCGGCGCCGACCTTCAGACCGATCAGCGAATAGATCAGCGGGATCGCCCCGGCCGAGAACAGCGCGCCCGGTTCCCCCGTGGGCAGGAAGCGGTTGTCGAGGAAGCCGCCGGCGAGGACCAGGCCGAACAGGCCGATGAGGATGTACATGATCCCGGCGGACGATTCGATGGTGGCGATCAGCACGTGGCTGAAGCGCTTCAGGGGATCGGCCAGCAACATGAGCAACACCCCCGAGGCGAGGATGGCGCCACCCTGGAAACCGCCGCCGGGAGTGAGGTGGCCGTTGACGAAGACGTAGACGCCCAGAAGCATGATCAGCGGCGCGAGATAGCGGCTGCCGGTGGTCAACAGTTCGCCCACCGGCACCCGCGCGCGGCCATCCTGTCCGGGGGGGCCGTCCAGCGTCAGCACCAGGCCGACGATGCTGGCGGCGAGGAACAGCACCGTCACTTCGCCGAGGGTGTCGAGGCCGCGCCAGGTGACGATGATGGCGGTGACGATGTTGGCCGCGCCGATGTCGCTGGCCGCGTGACCGGCGTAATGGCGGGCGGTCGGGTTCAGTTCGGCGTCCGGCGTGTAGCTCAGCAGCACGCTGGCGAACAGGCCGCCGATGGCCAGCAGCAGCATCAACGCGATGAAGCGCTTAATCATGTGCGTCCCCGTTTGTTTCACGCCTTCTGATGCGTCCCAGCACGAAGAAGAACAGGAAGGTGGTGAGGCCGCTGCCGATGGCCGCCTCGGTCATCGCCACGTCGGGCGCGGCGAGGATCAGGAACAGGATGGACGCGAGCAGGCTGACCAGGCCGGCGGCGAGGATGGCGATGGGCAGCCCTTCGCGCATCTCGCTTTCCGTGGCGCCGGGCCGCGCACGCACGGCAAGCAGCGCCGCGGCGAGCATGGCGAGGCACAGTGCCAGGGTCATGGCGGTCAGCAGGGGGCTCATGATCTGTCTCCCTCGTCTTCGGCCAGGCGGTCGACGCGGGTCAGCGCCGACTTGCGCGCGCCGCCGCGGTGCGCCGCGCGGGCCAGCACCTGCGACGAGATCGGATTGGTGAACAGGATGAACAGGCCGATCAGCAGCAGTTTCAACCCCCAGTCGGGGTGCACGCAGGCGATGCCGGCCAGGCTGAGCAGCGTGCCGAGGGTGGTCGCCTTGGTGCCGGCCTGGATGCGGTTGTACAGATCGGGCATGCGCGCCAGTCCGAGACCACCGAGCAGCAGGAAGGTGGCGCCGGCGACCAGCAGCAGGCCGCCGAGCAGGGTGAGCGGGGTGTCGATCACAAGGCGCGCTCCAGATGGCGGGCGACGACGATCACCCCGAGGAAGGACAGCAGCGCATAGACCAGCGCCACATCCAGATAGATGCCGCGTCCTTCCGCCAGGGCCGTCAGCAGGATGCCGGTGATGCCGATGATGGTGAGGACATCGAAGGCGACGACGCGGTCGGCGAGCGACGGCCCCCTGATGAAGCGATACAGCGCCAGCAGCAGGGCCAGGCCGGCCAGCGCCGCCGCCAGATAGACCAGGATTTCAGCCATACATGACCTCCAGGTAGTGCTCGAAGCCGCTGACGATGGCGACCGTGGCGGCGCCGACGTCCTCGTCCTCCATGGTGACCCAGTGGACATGGAGCCATTCGCCGTCGAGCTCGACGGTCAGGGTGCCAGGGGTGAGGGTAATCGCATTGGCGAGCAGCAAGCGGCCCATCGGGCTCTTGAGGCGTGTGCGTACCTTGACGATGCCGGGCCGCAGCGGCAGTTCGGGCGACAGCACGATGGCGGCCAGGCGCAGGTTGGACTTGACCAGTTCCTTCAGGAAGTACGCGACGAAACCCGGCACGGTGAGCAGCGCGCGCGGGGTGAGGCGGAAATCCGAGGCCACCGCGAGGCCGCCGCGAAACATCAGCGTGATGATCAGCGCGGCGAGCAGGCCGACCCACAGCACGTCCCCGGCGACCGAGCCGTTGAGCAGAATCCAGAATCCCAGCAGGGTGGAAAACAGCAGCAGCGAGGCGCGCGCCCGGGCCATCATCGCGACCCTCCTGTCGCCGCGGCCGAGGATGAACCGCGAGCGGGCGCCGCGGACATGCCCGACGATGGTGCGCCCGGTGACCAGAAGCGTGCGCCGCCGGAGACCGGGCGCGAGCGCGCGCGATCTGCCCGGACGTGGCTGTGGGCGGCGATGGAGGGAGTGGGAAGATGCACCTGGAGGCTCTTGGTCGGCGAGAAAGACATGAGGGGGCGGGCGATATGCAGCATGGTTCGTGCCAGTGCCACGTCACACGGTTGTCATGATGGCGCCCGAGTGTGACGCGGCCATTAAGGCGTTGGCGCGACCCATGATAACAGGCGCGTGCCCGGGGGCGGCCGGGGCCGGTTTTCGCCATCGACGACCATGACCCGACAGGCTCCTAGGGTTTCACATTTACATGCGATCTCTTACGAATGAGATATAAAGTTCTCGCTCGATGGGCACGATAAGGTGCGGGTACGCGACCATCGCGCAACTGAAGAGAGGCCTGGCCATGGTAGGCAAGACGCACTGGATCGCCCTGTTCGGCCTGGGTTTGCTGGCGCCGGGGGCGCCGGCGCGCGCATCCGCGCCCGACCCGCTGGAGTGGAGTCTGGAGGAGTTGATGAGCGTGGTGGTCACTTCGGTCTCGAAGAAGTCCCAGACCCTTGCCGAGACCGCCGCCGCCGTGCATGTCATCAGCGCCGAGGAAATTCGCCGCAGCGGCGCCAGCACGATACCCGAGGCGCTGCGTCTGGCGCCCGGTGTGCAGGTGGCCGCCATCGGCAACAACAAGTGGGCGGTGTCGATCCGTGGTTTCGCCGACCGTTTCAGCAACAAGATGTTGGTCCTGGTGGACGGGCGCAGCGTCTACACCCCGCTCTTTTCCGGGGTGTTGTGGGAGGCGCTGGACATTCCCCTGGAACGCATCGCCCGCATCGAGGTGATCCGGGGGCCGGGCGCCTCCATCTGGGGCGCGAACGCGGTCAACGGTGTCATCAACATCCTCACCCGCTCCGCCTTCGATTCCCAGGGCGGCCAGGTCGCCGTGGCCACCGGTAGCGAGCTGCGCGGCCATGGCTTCGCCAGCCACGGCTGGCGTCTCGATGCCGATACCGCCGTCAGCCTGCACGCCAAGGCGAGCGACGTCGATGCCGCGCGGCGATTGACGGGGGGCGAGGGTGTGGACGACTGGCAAA
>CAZONS010000140.1:0-8794 GCA_964581195.1 uncultured Thiobacillus sp.
GAAGGGGGGGTCCTTGATGACGTTCTGGGTGGCGAACACCACCATCTCGCGAATCTCCTTCTTCACCCGGTAGCCCTCGTCCTCCTTGAGGAAGTAGCGACGCAGGCGCTCCGGCGACACGTCGGCGGCGATGTTGGGCGGATAGAGACCGGCGCGGGCGAGCGCGATGGCATCGTCATCGAGGTCGGTGGCGTAGATCTGCACCTTGAATTCCAGATGCCGCGCCTCCCACAGCGCATCCATTTGCTCGCGCAGCAGGATGGCGATGGAATAGGCCTCCTCGCCGCTGGCGCAGCCGGCCACCCAGACGCGGAAGACATAGCCGTCCGGCCTGTCGGCGAACCAGGGCGCCAGAATGTCCCGCTGCAGGGCGATGAAGGCTTCCGGGTCGCGAAAGAAACTGGTGACGTTGATCAGCAGTTCCTTGAACAGGATCTGCAACTCGGCAGGATGTTCCTTGAGGTAGCGGGCATAGGTGTCGTACTCGCAGATGTCGTGTTGCGCCATGCGCCGTTCGATGCGGCGGCCGATGGTGCTTTTCTTGTACAGGGAGAAATCGTTGCCGGTGCCGGCGCGCAATTGCATCAGGATGCGGTTCAGGCCGGCGGCGGGCGCCCGCGCGTCTGCCGCATCAGCGACCGCCGATTTCAGCCGATCCGGCAGGCCGATCAGTTGCGCCAGCGCTTCCGGCATCCTGTCCGGCGCCAGCACCCGGGTGGTGTAGCCCGCCTGGATGGCGCTGGTCGGCATGCCATCGTAGCGGGCCGTGGCCGGATCCTGCGCCAGGGCGATGCCGCCGGCGCCGAGGATGGCGCGCAGCCCCAGGGTGCCGTCGGTACCGGTGCCGGAGAGGATGATGCCGATGGCGCGCTCGCCCCGATCCTCGGCCATGGAACGCAGGAAGGCGTCGATCGGCATGCGCTGGCCGCGCGGCATGTCGGGCACGGAGAGTTGCAGCACGCCGTGGAAGATCGCCATGTCGCGGTTGGGGGGGAGGACATAAACGTGGTTGGGCGCCACCGGGGTCTGATCCTCGATCTCGACCACCGGCATGCGGGTGCAGCGTTGCAGGATTTCGCCGAGCAGGCTGACGTGATCCGGGTCCAGGTGCGAGACCAGGACGAAGGCCATGCCGCACTCGGGCGACACCGCGCGGAAGAACGCTTCGAACGCCTCCAGACCGCCGGCGGAGGCGCCAAGGGCAACGATGGGAAAGCTGACGGGTTTTTCCTTGGCGGACATGGGCCACTCCGAATGGGTTGCCCCGCATGCTACGGGAATTTCCCACCCCGCCGCGCGTCCACGCGGCGCGGGCCTACTTCACCAGCGTCACATCGTCTCGTCTCATCTCGCTCCCACGCTCCAGCGTGGGAGCAAGTCCCGACGCCCCAGCGTCGTGGACCGCATGACGCTGGAGCGTCCAAGACGGGTTACCACGCTGGAGCGTGGGAACCAGATCAAACCTGCGTCACCGGCGCATCGTCTCGCTCCCACGCTCCAGCGTGGGAGCAAGTCCCGACGCTCCAGCGTCGTGGATGGCATGACGCTGGAGCGTCCAAGACGGGTTACCACGCTGGAGCGTGGGAACCAGATCAAACCTGCGTCACCGGCGCATCGTCTCGCTCCCACGCTCCAGCGTGGGAGCAAGTCCCGACGCTCCAGCGTCGTGGATGGCATGACGCTGGAGCGTCCAAGACGGGTTACCACGCTGGAGCGTGGGAACCAGACCAGACCAGACCAGACCAAGGACCTACTTCACCAGCGTCACCGGCACATGCACCAGATGCAGCACCTTGGTCGAGGTCGATCCAAGCAACAGCCCCTGCAACGAGCCCATGCCGCGACTGCCCATGACGATCTGGTCACAGCCGCACTCGTCCACGAAGCGGGCGATGGTTTCCGCGACCTCGCCGACGGCATGGCGCGCCTGATAGGCCAAGCCAGCCTCATCGAGAATGGCGCGCGCGGTCTGGGTGGCCGCGTCCGAGAGCGACTTCTGCATGGCTTCGATTTCCTCTTCGCGCAGAAATCGTTTCACCTCCCAGGCCTCCACCGTCGTCTGCACATTCAGCAGGTTGACCCGCACCTCGCCCACCTGGCGGGAGAGCGCGACGACATGGCGCACCGCCCGCTCGGCGCTGGCGGAGCCATCGACGGGAATCAGGATTTTGTACATGGTGGACCCTTTTTTCTGAGGAGCATTTCGAACACTTGCGAACGCGCTTTGTGCAACGCAATATAAGCGTACATCAACATCCGATTACAGACTATTCCATGTCCCTGTTCGCGCGTCACGCCACCTTGGCGCTCATCGCCCTGCTCTTTCCCACCCTGGCGATGGCCGCCGACGGGCCTGCCGTGCTGGGCATCCCGGTGGAGTTCATCCTGTTCGCCTCGACCCTGCTCGGCGTCGCGCTGTTTCACCATCACACCCTGGCGGTGGCGCTGACCGGGTTGACCACGATCACCCTGTACAAGCTGGGCTTCACCGATTTCCACGGCGTCGCCGGCCTGCCCGGCCTGGGCGCGCACCTGCTGCATGAGTGGGTGACCCTGGCCAATCTGCTCGGCCTGCTGCTCGGCTTCTCCATCCTGGCGCGTCACTTCGAGGACAGCCGCATTCCGGAAGTGCTGCCGCGCTACCTGCCGGAGGACTGGAAGGGCGGCTTCGTGCTGCTGGCGATGGTGTTCGTGCTCTCGTCCTTTCTCGACAACATCGCCGCCGCCCTGATCGGCGGCACGGTGGCGGCGGGGGTGTTCCACCGCCGCGTCCACATCGGCTATCTCGCGGCCATCGTCGCCGCCTCCAATGCCGGCGGCTCCGGCTCGGTGGTGGGCGACACCACCACCACCATGATGTGGATCGACGGCGTCGCGCCAACCGACGTGGTTCACGCCTACCTCGCCGCCGTGCCCGCGCTGCTGTTCTTCGGGGTCGTCGCGGCGAAGCAGCAGCATGCCCACGCGCCGATCCAGAAACAGGCGGAACTTCATGCCGCCGGCATCGATTGGGCGTATGTGCTGATCGTGCTGGCCATCCTCGCCGGCGCGATGACCACCAACATCGTGGTCAACAGCCACTACCCGCAATGGTCGGATGCCTTCCCCTTCCTCGGCGCGGCGGTCTGGATCGTGGTGCTGGCGCTGGCGCCGGTGCGCAAACCGGAGTGGGGCCTGCTGCCGGACGCCGCCAAGGGCAGTGTGTTCCTGCTCTCGCTGGTGGTCTGCGCCTCGATGATGCCGGTGGAGAAACTGCCGGTGGCGTCCTGGGAAACCGCCTTCGGCCTGGGCTTCGTCTCCGCCGTGTTCGACAACATCCCGCTCACGGCGCTGGCCCTGACCCAGGGCGGCTACGACTGGGGCGTGCTGGCCTACGCGGTGGGCTTCGGCGGCTCCATGGTGTGGTTCGGTTCCTCCGCCGGCGTCGCCGTCTCCAACCTGTTCCCGGAAGCGCGTTCCGTGACCGCCTGGATCAAGGGCGGCTGGCATGTGGGGGTGGCCTATGTGATCGGCTTCGTGATCATGCTGGCCCTTGCCGGCTGGCATCCGCACACGCCGCACAAGGCGCCGCCGGGGGCGGCGCAGACGCAGCAGGCGCATTGACAGTACCGTAGCCCGGGTTGCCACGCTCGTCTCGCTCCCACGCTCCAGCGTCGCGGATGGCCTGACGCTGGAGCGTCCAAGACGGGTTACCACGCTGGAGCGTGGGAACCAGACCAAAGTACCGTAGCCCGGGTTGCCACGCCCCAGCGTGGGAGCGAGACGATGCGCCGGGTAGCTCTGGCTCGGCCCGCGAGCGGGCCGCCTACCCGCCCAGCAGTTCGCGCAGATGGCACTGCGCGTCGAAGCCCCTGCCACGCCGGGGGCGGCGCTTGTAGACGCCATCCGACTGCATTTCCCAGGCACGCAGGTTGTCCTTCAGACAGGGTTTGAGGCCTTCGTTGATGACGCGCTTCTTCAGCTTCTGGTCGAGCAGCGGAAAGCCGGTTTCGATGCGGCGGAAGAAGTTTCGGTCCATCCAGTCGGCGCTGGCCAGCCAGACGTCCTCCTGGCCGCCGTTCCAGAAATAGAAGATGCGGTGGTGCTCCAGGAAGCGGCCGATGATGGAGCGCACCCGGATGTTTTCCGAGAGACCGGGAATCCCCGGCTTCAGGGCGCAGACGCCGCGCACGATGAGATCCACCTTCACGCCGGCCTGGCTGGCCTCGTAGAGGGCGTGGATGATCCTGGCTTCCAGCAGCGAGTTCATCTTGGCGATGACATGGGCTTTCTCGCCCGCGCGCGCGCGCTCGGTTTCGTTGTGGATCGCCTGCATCATGCGCGCGTGCAGGGTGAAGGGCGATTGCAGCAGGTGCTGGTGCTCATGCGCGCGGCCGAGGCCGGTGAGCTGCATGAACACGTCGTTGACGTCCTGACAGAGCTCGGGGTGACAGGTCATCAGGCCGAAATCGGTATAGAGGCGGGCGGTGCGCGGATGGTAATTGCCGGTACCCAGGTGCGCGTAGCGGACCAGCTTGCCGCTTTCACGGCGCACCACCAGGGCCAGCTTGGCGTGGGTCTTGTAGCCGACGACGCCATAGACCACGTGGGCGCCGGCTTTTTCCAGCTTTTCCGCCCAGTTGATGTTGGCTTCCTCGTCGAAGCGCGCCATCAGTTCCACCACGGCGGTGACTTCCTTGCCGCGCTGCGCGGCGAGGATCAGCTGACGCATCAGTTCAGAATCATTGCCGGTGCGGTAGACGGTCTGACGGATCGCCAGCACGTTGGGGTCGGACGCCGCCTCGCGGATGAAGTCGATCACCGGCTGAAAGGATTGATAGGGGTGATGCAGGAGGATGTCGCCGGCGGCGATGGCCTGGAAGATGCTCGGATATTTCGCGAGCGGCGCCGGCAGGCCGGGGGTGAAGGTGGGGAATTTCAGATCGGGCCGATCCACCTGGTCCGGCACGCTCATCAGGCGTACCAGGTTGACCGGGCCGCGCACCTGATAGAGGTCGTCGGCGCCGAGCGCGAACTGGTTGAGCAGGAAGCGGCTCATTTCCTCGGAACAGTTGTCGGCCACCTCCAGGCGCACGGCGTCGCCGTAGTGGCGATGCGGCAGTTCGCCCTGGAGCTGCTCGCGCAGGTTCTTGTTCTCCTCGTCGTCGACGAACAGGTCGGAGTTGCGGGTGACCCGGAACTGGTAGCAGCCGCGCACCTCCATGCCGGAGAACAGCTCGCCGACATGGGCGTGCAGGATGGAGGAGAGGAATACCAGGCCGAATTCGCAGCCGGCGATGGCGCTGGGCAGCTGGATCACCCGCGGCAGCGAGCGCGGCGCCTGCACCACGGCGCGGCCGGAATTGCGGCCGAAGGCATCCTTGCCGGCCAGTTCCACCGCGAAGTGCAGGCTCTTGTTCAACACGTTCGGGAAAGGATGCGCGGGGTCGAGACCGATGGGGGTCAGCACCGGCATCAGCTGGTTGAAGAAGTATTCGCGGATCCACGCCGCCTGCTCCTCGCTCCAGTGGGTGCGGCGCAGAAAACGGATGTCCTCGTTGCCCAGCGCCGGGATGACTTCGTTGTTGAACAGATCGTACTGGCGGTTGACCAGTTCATGGGCCACCTGCGCCACTTCATTGAACACGCGGCGGGCGGTGAGCCCATCCGGCCCGGTCATGTGCGGGTTCAGTCGGATCTGCTCCTTCAGGCCGGCCACCCGGATCTCGAAGAACTCATCCATGTTGCTGGCGAAGATGCACAGGAAGCGCAACCGCTCCAGCAGGGGGGTTCCCGGGTCCTCCGCCTGCGCGAGCACACGCCGGTTGAATTCCAGCAGTCCCAGTTCACGGTTGATCAGGAAATTGGCGGTCGGCTGAGGGCTCATGGGCGTCTGTAACATTGATAAACGCGGGCGATGCTACCCTCAAGATGTTTCGCCATCTATCGCGCCCGTCACATGGAAATCGAACTCAAGCTCGCGCTCGATCCCGCCGCCGTCGCCCGCTGTCGACGACACCCGCTGCTGGCGGGCGTCAAGCCGGAACGGGCGACACTGCACAGCATCTATTTCGATACGCCCGACTTCGCCCTCACCCGCCGCAAGATCGCATTGCGGCTGCGCCGGGTCGGCTACCACTGGGTACAGACGCTGAAGGCGGCGGCGCCGGCGGTCGGCGCGTTGAGCGCGCGGCCGGAATGGGAGGCGCAAGTGATGGGGAACACGCCGGATCTGGCGGCGCTGCCGGAAGAGGCCCGAGCGCTGCTCGATGGGCTCTCGCCCCTGGCGCCGGTGTTCGTCACCGACGTGAAGCGCACCACCTGGCAGCTACGCGTCGACGACACGGACATGGAGATCGCGCTGGATCAGGGCGAGATCCGTTCCGGCGATGCGGCCATGCCCATTTCCGAGATCGAACTGGAACTCAAGGCCGGCGCGCCGGACGGCCTGTTCACGGCCGCGCTCGCCCTGCTCGAACGGGTGCCGTTGCGCATCGACTCGCGCAGCAAGGCGGCAAGAGGCTACCGGCTGGCCGGCGCCGTGGTGCCGTCACCCAGCAAGGCCGCGATGCCGCGACTGGCGCGTGGGACATCGGCTGACGCCGCCTGGGCCGCCCTGGTCGAGGCGGCCCTGGCGCAGCTGGTCGACAACCTGCCCGGGTTTCTCGAACAGGCCGACGAGATCGAATACCTGCATCAAACCCGTGTCGCCCTGCGCCGCCTGCTTGGCCTGGCGAGCCTGCGGCCTCGGCCCGAACCGGGCTGGCCGGAACTGTTGCGCAAACAGATGAGCCGCCTGAACCCGGCGCGGGATTGGGATGTCTTCCTGGCGGAAACCCTGCCGCGCCTGGAACTGCCGGATGACCCCGCGTTTCTCGCCGGCGTCGCGGCAGAATCGACAGCGGCGCGGCAAGCGGCGCAAGCCGCGCTGGCTTCGAGCGACTTCACCCGCGCGCTGCTCCTGCTCGGCCAGAGCCTGTCGCGCCTCGGCGACGCCGACGAAGCCAGCCGCGACTGGGCGGCGAGAATGCTTGAACGGCGCTGGAAAAGCGTGCGCCGGCGCGGCGCGGCTCTGGCCGGCGGCGACGCGGCGGCCCGTCATCGCCTGCGCATCGCGGTCAAGAAGCTGCGCTATGCCACCGATGCCCTGGCCAGCCTCTACGGCAAACGGGGCGCCAGGACGGTGGCGGCGCTGGCCGCCCTGCAGAACGACCTCGGCGCGCTCAACGATCTGGCGGTGGCCGCGCGCCTCATGCACGACCTCGTCGAGCGACACCCGGAGGCCGCGTTCAGCGCCGGTCAGGTGGTCGGCCTGCTGCGCCGCGAAACCCGCGGGCTGGTGAGTTCCGACCATCGGATCGCGCGCGACATCGCGGCGATCAGGCCGTTCTGGAGCAAACCCTGACCCTTGCGCGCCCGCGGGCGGCGCCTTGCCGACTCGGGCGGGTCGACAGCGCCGCCGGATGAACGGTGCCGGCCAGCATTCCCGGGTAAAATCGGCTTCCCTTTTTTCGCCCCGCAAGATGACCGCCATGCACAGCCTCTTCGATTCCCGTCAGACCTTCGACACCGGCAACGGTAAGTCCGCTTCCTATTACTCGCTGCCGCAACTGGAGAAGGCCGGGATCGGCGCCATCTCCCGCCTGCCGGTTTCGATCCGCATCGTGCTGGAATCGGTGCTGCGCAATTTCGACGGACTCAAGATCACCGAGCAGCATGTGCGCGAACTGGCCGGCTGGCAGCCCAACGCTCCCCGCACGGAAGAAATCCCCTTCGTCGTCGCCCGCATCCTGTTGCAGGACTTCACCGGCGTGCCCCTGCTCGCCGACCTCGCCGCCATGCGTTCCGCCGCCGAGCGCGAAGGCAAGGACGCCAGCCGGGTGGAGCCGCTGGCGCCGGTGGAAATGGTGGTGGACCACTCGGTGCAGGTCGACGTGTTCGGCAGCGACGACGCGCTCGAGCAGAACATGAAGATCGAATTCGAACGCAACATCGAGCGCTACCAGTTCCTCAAGTGGGGCATGCAGGCCTTCGAGACCTTCAAGGTGGTGCCGCCGGGCGTGGGCATCGTCCATCAGGTCAACCTGGAATACCTGGCGCGCGGCGTCATGGAGAAGGAAGGCGTCTACTACCCCGACACCCTGGTCGGCACCGACTCCCACACCACCATGATCAACGGCCTCGGCGTCGTCGCCTGGGGTGTCGGCGGCATCGAGGCGGAAGCCGGCATGCTCGGCCAGCCGGTCTATTTCCTCACCCCCGACGTGGTCGGCGTGCATCTGGTCGGCCGCCCGGCCCCCGGCGTCACCGCCACCGACATCGTCCTGACCATCACCGAGATGCTGCGTCGCGCCAAGGTGGTGGGCAAGTTCGTGGAATTCTTCGGCGAGGGCGCCCAGGCGCTACCGGTCACAGACCGCGCCACCATCGCCAACATGGCGCCGGAATACGGCGCCACCATGGGCTTCTTCCCGGTCGACGAAGCCACCTGCCAGTACTACCTGGCCACCGGCCGCGACGCCGCCCAGGTCGACACGATGCGGGCCTACTATCAGGCGCAAGGGCTGTTCGGCATCCCCAAAGCCGGCGCCATCGAATACAGCCAGACCCTGGAACTCGACCTCGGTGGCGTCAAGCCCTCGGTCGCCGGCCCGAAGCGGCCGCAGGACCGGATCAACCTCTACGCGCTGAAGGAAACCTTCGAGACCCTGTTCTCGCTGCCCAAGGACCAGGGCGGCTACGGCAAGGCCGAGGCCGATCTGCCGGTCAGGCACACCCTGGCGGACGGCAAGTCGCAACTGGGCCACGGCGACGT
>CAZONS010000141.1:0-8751 GCA_964581195.1 uncultured Thiobacillus sp.
GTCGGCGACCGGCAGCATGGCGCCGAGCAGGACCACCACCGGCCAGTCGATGGCGGTGTAGGCGGAACGCAGCGGCACGACGCCGAACGCGAGCATGGCCAGCGCCCCGGCGGCGAAGGCGACGGCGGCGGGAAACAGGCCGAACGCGGCGAGCAGCACCGCCGCCGCCATGATCAGCGAGGCGGTCAGCGCATGGCCTTTCCTGGGCACCCGGATGTCGCGCCCGGCCAGGGGCAGGCAGCCGAATTCGCTGGCGAAGCCATTGATCGCTTCCGGCATGCCCTGCATCAGCAGCACGTCGCCGGCCTGGATCGGGGTCGTGCGCAGGCGCTTGGTCGAACGCAGGCCCTGGTGGGAGATGGCCAGCAGGTTGATGCCGTAGCGGGTACGCAGTTCGATGTCGCGGGCGGAGCGGTTGAGCAGGGCCGCATCCGGCGCCACCACCAGTTCGCGGATCACCAGGTCTTCGGCGTAGGCCTTGTCCTGCTTGTCCTCCGTGGGCGGCGTCGTCTCGGCGGCCGACGGCGCCTCGGCTTCAGCCGACTCGGCCTCGATGGGCACGTCCTCTTCCAGTTTCAGGCCGATGGCGGAGAGCGCCGCGTTGAGCGACTGCGGTTCCACCTCGATCACCAGGATGTCGCCGTCGCGCAGCATGCGCCGTGGGTTGGGGGCGATGACGCGGAAGCCGCGGTGGACCATGCCGACGACCTGGGCGTCGATCTCGTCGAGCAGGTGCTCGACCTCGCGCAGCGGCTTGTCGACCGCCTTGCTGTCGGCGGTGACGCGCACCTCGCTGATATAGCTGCCGGTCTCGAAGCCTTCCACGTCCTCCTTCTTTCGCGCCGGCACCAGGCGCCAGCCGATGAGGCCGATGAAGGCGATGCCGGCGACGGCGACGGCGAGGCCGACCGGGGTGAAGTCGAAGATGGCGTAGCCGCCCATGCCGCGCTCGGCGCGAAAACCGGAGACGATGAGGTTGGGCGGCGTGCCGATCAGGGTGACCATGCCGCCGAGGATGGAGGCGAAGGCCAGCGGCATCAGCAGCCTGCCCGGTGGCAGGTTCTGCTTCGCCGCCATCTGCAGGGCGATGGGCATCAGCAGGGCGAGCGCGCCGACGTTGTTCATGAAGCCCGACAGCACCGCCGCCAGGGCCATGATCGCGAGCAGGCTGGGCAGTGGCCCCGCCGAGGTGGGCAGCACCCGCTGCGCCAGCACATCCACCGCGCCGCTGATCTGCAGGCCGTAGCCCATGACCAGGACGCAGGCCACGGTGATGACCGCCGGGTGGCCGAAGCCGGTGAACGCGTCCTGGCCCGGCACCAGGCCGAGGAAGACGCAGGCGAGCAGGCTGCCCAGCGCCACCATGTCGTGGCGCCAGCGGCTCCACATGAACATCGCCAGGGTGGCGAGCAGCACGAGTACCACCGCGATCTGGTCGGGGGTCATGGCGCGGCGCTCCGGGTTTTCGGGATAGGGGGGGGAAGGGGTGTGCTCACGGTGTCCGGCGGATCGATGGGGCAGGCCGCGAAAGCGGGGGGGCCATTATCCGTCCGAATCGTGATTGCGCGAGAGCCCGGAGTGGCCCTCGTTCGCGTGGCCGGGGGGCGATTCCCGGCCGGGGCGACACTCAGAAGCTGTGGTTGTAGTTCACCCGCAAGGTCGCCTGGGCATGATCGGAGGTGATGCCCTGGGCATTGGTCTGGCTGACTTCCGGCGCGAAGGCCAGCGAGGCGGCGACGCTGTCGGCCTTGTCGATGCGCCAGCCGAGTCCGACGGTGTAGTGGGTCTCCACGATGGCCGGGAACAGCGGGTTGAGAGTGTTGGCGGGCACCGGGTTGTCGGCGTGGTTGTAGCCGGCGCGCAGGGCCAGCCCGGGGCTGAGCTTGTATTGCACGCCGAGGGCCACGACGGTCTGGTCCTTCCAGTTCTGCGGCATGGTGACGTCGAGCTCGCCGGCGGCATTGCTGAAATGCATGTGGAAGTCGGCCATGGCGCCGGACCAGCGGATGCGCTTCACGTCGGCGGCCCAGGACCAGGCGCCGCCGCCTTCATAGGCGAGGCCGAGTCCGTAGGTTTCCGGCCACTGGAAATCGATGACCTTGAGGGTGCCGTTCATGGCGCCGCCGTTGACGATGACGCGGGCATCGTCGGTCTTCATGTCGCCCATGCGGGTCTTGGCGTGATAGGTGGCGCCCAGCCTGACGTGGTCGTTCACGCGCCAGAGCGCGCCCAGCTTGTAACCCCAGCCGTAGGACTTGGCCTTGCCGGTCATGGGGCTGTCGTCGCTGAAATCGAAACGGGCGTAGTCGATGGTGGCGGGCATCGGCAGGGTCGTGGTGGCCAGGCCCTGGCCCATCATGCCGGCCATGGTCTGGCCATCCATGTCCATGCGCAGATCCATGCTCGCCCAGGCCAGGTCGATCTGGCCGGCGAGCGTCAGGTCGGGCCGGGCGTTCCAGGCCAGCGGAAACATGAGGCGGCCGAAACCGACTTCGGAACGGATCTCATCGCCGCTCATGGCGATCGGGTTGCAGCCGCCGGGCGCGCTGGCGGAGTCGCAGCCGCCGGCGAACAGGCTGGAACCGCTGCCGTATTCCGTGCCCATGCCGCCCTGGGCGAGCATGGCCATACCCATGGCGAGGTCGCCCTGGCGGCGGATGTAGGAGAGGGTGGGCATCCAGTAGGCGGTGCCGTCGGACTCGCGGGAACCGGCCAGCGGGTGGCTGGCGCGGACATCCGGCATCAGCAGGGTCAGGCCGAGTCCGAGGTCCGCCTCGCCCGGCGCCTTCAGACCGAGGGTGGCGGGGTTGTTCATCACCGCCGAGTTGCCGGTGTCGAAGGCGTAGGCGGCGCCGCCCATGCCGCCCGATTTCGCGCCCCAGGCCTCCATGTTCATGCCGTTGGTGGCGTGGGCGTTGATCGCGCAGCCGCTCAGCGCCAGCAGCGCCAGCTTGTTCAAGTTCCTCATCCTCGTTCCCCCTAGACGCCCGGCGCGGGATGGGCCGGGCAAAACGGGCAGAATTAGAATCCAATGATGTACTAATTGAAAGGGCCATCTGTACCCCTGAGGGATGGCCCGAGGGGGACTCGCCTAGTTCAGGGGCTCGCCAGGATGGCCGCCTGCGCCGCCGCCAGACGCGCCACCGGCACGCGCGGGCCGGAGCAGGAGACGTAGGTGAGGCCGACTTCATGGCAGAAGTTGATGGAGGCCGGGTGGCCGCCATGTTCGCCACAGATGCCGATCTTCATGCCGGGGCGGGTGGCGCGGCCCCATTCCACCGCCAGTTGCATCAGCTTGCCGACGCCCTTCACGTCCAGCACCTCGAACGGGTTGTCCTGCAGGATCTTGTGCTGGTTGTACATGGGCAGGAACTTGTTCTCGGCGTCCTCGCGGGAGAAGGAGAAGGTGGCCTGGGTGAGGTCGTTGGTGCCGAAGGAGAAGAATTCGGCCTCCTCGGCCAGGTTTTCCGCGCGCATGCAGGCGCGCACCACTTCCAGCATGGAGCCGAACTTGAAGTCCAGCTTGACGCCAGACGTGGCCTCGACGTTGGCGCGGATGTCTTCCACCCAGCGCTTCACCTGCTTCAGTTCCTGCGCGGTACAGACCTGCGGCACCATGATCTCCGGATGCACCTCGATGCCGGCGTTCTGGCATTCGGCGGCGGCCTCCAGGATGGCGCGGATCTGCATGGAATAGATTTCCGGGTGGGTCAGGCCGAGTCGCACGCCGCGATGGCCGAGCATGGGGTTGACCTCGAACAGCGCCCGCACCTTCTTCAGCATGGCCTCCTTCTTGGTGATGGCCTCGTCCAGCAGCACCGGGTCGGCGGTCATCCGCACCATCGGATGGGTATCCCGGGTGCGGTACATGAAGTCCACCGCGTCGGACAGCACCTGCATGCCGCGCACCGTGTCGCGCAGATGCTTGAGCTGTTCGATCTCCTCCACCAGGGTATCGGCGGTGGGCAGGAATTCGTGGATCGGCGGGTCGAGCAGGCGGATGGTGACCGGACGCGGCGCCATTACCTTGAAGATGCCGACGAAGTCCTCGCGCTGGATCGGCAGCAGCTTGTTGAGCGCGGTCTGGCGGTCGCCGAGGGTGTCGGCGACGATCATCTCGACCACGATGGGCAGCCGCTCGACCGCGTTGAACATGCGTTCGGTGTGGCACAGGCCGATGCCCATGGCGCCGAACTGGAGGGCGCGCGCGGCGTCGTGCGGGGTATCGGCGTTGGCCATCACCTTCAGCTTCGCCACCTCGTCCGCCCAGGAGAGCAGGGTGCCCAGTTCATCCGAGAAATCCGCCTCGATCATCGCCACGTTGCCCAGGTAGACGTCGCCGGTGGTGCCGTCGATGGTGATCAGCGTGCCTTCGCCGAACGCCTTGTCGCCGACGATGGCCTGGCGGGTATGGACATCGACGTGGATGCCCTCGGCGCCGGCCACGCAGGGCTTGCCCATGCCGCGCGCGACCACGGCGGCGTGGCTGGTCTTGCCGCCACGGCTGGTGAGAATGCCTTGAGCGGCGAAGAAGCCGTGGATGTCCTCCGGCTTGGTCTCTTCCCGCACCAGGATGACCTTCTCGCCGGCGCGGCCGAGCTTCTCGGCGCGGTCGGCGTCGAACACCGCGATGCCGCTGGCCGCGCCCGGCGAGGCGGGCAGGCCCTTTGCCACCGAAATCGCGCCGGCCTTCGGATCCAGGCGCGGGAACAGCAACTGTTCCAGCATCTCCGGCTGGATGCGCAGCAGCGCCCGGGTCTTGTCGATCAGGCCTTCCCGCACCATTTCCACCGAGGTGCGCACCAGGGCGGTGGCGTTCATCTTGCCGTTGCGCGTCTGCAGGCAGTAGAGGACACCTTTCTCGATGGTGTACTCGTAGTCCTGCACTTCCTGATAATGGTTTTCGAGCTGGTTGCGCAGTTCGACCAGTTGCCGGTAGAGGTCCGGCATTTCCTTTTCCAGTTCCGCCACCGGCTTCGGCGTGCGGATGCCGGCCACCACGTCCTCGCCCTGGGCGTTCACCAGATACTCGCCGAACATGACGTTCTCGCCGGTGCCGGGGTCGCGGGTGAAACCGACGCCGGTGGCGCTGTAGTTCTCACCCGCATCGCCCATGTTGCCGAACACCATCGCCACGACATTGACGGCGGTGCCGTTGGCCATGGCCGGGGTGATCTTGAATTCGCGCCGGTAATCCACCGCGCGCTTGCCGCCCCAGGAGTTGAACACCGCCTTGATGGCGATCTCCAACTGTTCGTAGGGGTCGACGGGGAAGGGCTGGCCGGTGTGCTTCTTCACCACCTCCAGGAAGCGCTCCGCGATCTCGGCGAGGTCGCGGGCGGAGAGGCCGACGTCGTGCTTGACGCCCGCCTTCGCCTTCACGGCATTGAATTCGTGGTCGAACAGTTCCTCCGGCACGCCCAGCGCCACCTTGCCGAACAACTGGATGAAGCGGCGATAGGCGTCATGCGCGAAGCGCTCGTTGCCGGTCTGGGCGATCAGGCCCTGCAGGGTCTCGGCATTGAGGCCGAGGTTGAGAATGGTGTCCATCATGCCCGGCATGGACATGGCGGAGCCGGAGCGCACCGAGACCAGCAGGGGGTTTTCGCGGCCGCCGAAGACCTTGCCGCTGCTGGCCTCCACCTGCGCCAGTTGCAGCCGCACCTCGTCCATCACCCCGCCCGGCAGCGCGTGGCCAGCGTCATCGAGATAGGCCAGGCAGGCCTCGGTGGTGATCACGAATCCCGGCGGCACGTTGAGGCCGATCTGCGTCATCTCGCACAGATTCGCGCCATTGCCGCCCAAGAGATGCTTGTTCTTGCCGTCGCCTTCGCTGAAGGCATAAACCCATTTTTTCGCTGCCATCGACTGTCTCCCGGTCAGTACGCCCAGACTTGGGCCAAGCCCAGAGCATCGCACGGTCGCGGAGGGCGGGCCAGTCCCGGGTTCCGATTCCTGGGTTGGGGGAAGGGGGTTATCTCCTTGAAACAATCGCTTGGCGTGACGCCTGATCGCACCGTAGGCTGAGCGCGAGCGAACCCCAGCATGCAACGCAACGCTCAACGTGGCGCGGTGTGGGGTGCCGTGATTCGCTCGGACCATGGCGGACAAAAAAACGGCGCCCAAGCGATGCCGGGCGCCGTGCAAATCCGGTAACCGGCAGCGGTTACCGGATGCGCGGGCTCACTTGAGCTTCTTGATGCCCATCACGCCGAGCACGTATTTCTCGTAGAGCGGCTCGGTGGTGCCCTTCTTCATCTTGCGCAGGAAGTACTTCTCGAAGGCGACCTTGGCCAGGTGCACCCACTTGCCTTCCTTGAACCAGTTGACGTTGCGCGGCGGAATCTGCGGCAGGGCGACGAAGGCGGCGCCGGTATCGCCGAAGTCGGCCAGGCAGATGGCGTTCCAGGTGGCCTTCTCGTCCGGCTCCTGGCCGTCGAGCACGGCGCGGATGTTGTGGGCGGTGGCGGTGACCATGGATTCGATCATGTAGCCGGTCTTCGGCGTGCCGGTCGGCACCGGGGTGGCCTCCACCGGCGGGATGGCGACGCAGACGCCGATGCTGTAGATGTTGTTGTACCTGGGGTTGCGCTGGAACGGGTCGATCACGATGAAGCCGCGCGGGTTGGTCAGGCCCTCGATGCCGAACACCGCGTCGATGCCCTTGAAGGCCGGCAGCATCATCGAGTAGGCGAACGGCAGTTCGTGCTCCTTGATCACCTCGCCGCGGTCGTTATGCTCGGCGACGAACATCTTGCCGGCCTCGACCTTGGTGACCTTGGCGTTGCAGATCCATTTGATGTGGCGGTCGCGCATGGCTGATTCAAGCAGGCCCTTGGAGTCGCCGACGCCGCCTAGGCCCAGATGGCCGATGTAGGGCTCGGCAGTGACGAAGGTCATCGGCACGCGGTCGCGGATCTTGCGCTTTTTCAGGTCGGTATCCATGATCATCGCGTATTCATACGCCGGGCCGAAGCAGGACGCACCCTGCACCGCGCCTACCACGATGGGCCCGGGGTTCCTCACGAATTCGTCCCATGCGCGGCCCGAGGCCTCTGCGTGCTCGACCTGGCAGACCGACTGGGTATGGCCTTCCGGCCCCAGCCCCGGCACTTCGTCGAATGCCAGCTTGGGCCCGGTCGCGATGATGAGGAAGTCGTAGTCGACCACCCGGCCGTCGGTCAGTTCGACCTGGTCCCTCTCGGGGTGCACGCGCGCTGCGCCGACCGGGATGAAGTCGATGTTTTTCCTGTTCAGATAGGGCTCGCACGGCAGGGTGATGTCGGCGAACCTGCGCCAGTTCACCCCCACCCAGGGGTTGGACGGGGTGAACTGGAAATACGGCAGGTTGGAAATGACGGTGATCTTGTCCTCGGCCCGCGCCTGCTCGCGCATTTCGTACGCCATGGTCATGCCGCCGATGCCGGCGCCCAATATCACGATGTGTGCCATTCGTTCTCGCTCCTTGTGCTGTGTCGGGTTGGCGTGGGGATTACCACTCGAAGATGCGGACCATGGCATCCAGGCCTTCTTCCACGATCTTCTGCAGGTCTTCCGGACAGTCCTCCCGCTCCAGGACGAGGGTGGTGTAGGCGGACAGGGCCTTCAGGGCGCAGGCGATCTTGGCCACATCGTCTGCCACTTCCGGGGCCATGTTGACGCCGGGTTGCAGCTTCCAGTTCTTGTTGTCGGACATGGTTCTCTCCATGGGTTGTGTGTTGGTGGGCGGCTTTCCTTGAGCAACAGGCATGCCAACCGGGAAAGCCTCGTAATCATTGGACTTCGGGCCATTTTCCAGATCGATCCGGTGCCTGCATGTCAGTGCTGTCATGACGCTGCTATCATGCGTCATGACAGAATAAGGAGACCGCGATGCCATGCGTCGATCTGCAGGATCTCATCGACACCAACGACCAGCCGTTTGTTGTGATCGATCGCGAATACCGAATCGTGGCGGCCAATCGACACTACGCCGAGTCATACGGCGTCATGCCCGGCGCCATCGTCGGCCAGTATTGCCATGCCGTGTCTCATCACTCGGCGCGTCCCTGCCACGAAAACGGCGAGCAGTGCCCGCATCAGGCGTTGTTCGGGCGGGGCCAGGTGGTCGAGGTGCTGCACACGCATTTCCATGCCGACAGCCAGCCCGAACGCACCCGCATCCGCGGACACCGCTTGCGCGGCGCGGATGGCGATCTCTATCTGGGCGAGCAGCTGTTTCCGCTGGAGGCCGATGCGGGCAGCGAATGCGACGCCATGCAGATGATCGGGCATTCGCCCGCCTTTCTCGCCTGCGTCGACAACCTGGCTCGCGTGGCCGAGAGCGAGGCCTCGATCCTGCTATACGGCGAGTCCGGCGTCGGCAAGGAACTCGCCGCGCGCTTCATCCATGCGCGCTCCAGCCGCGCAGGCGCGGCCTTCATCGTCATCAATTGCGCAGCCGTACCGGAAAGCCTGTTCGAGAGCGAACTCTTCGGCCACGAGCGCGGTGCGTTTTCCGGCAGCAACGGCCTGAAAAAAGGCCTGTTCGAACTCGCCGACCGAGGCACCCTCTTCCTCGACGAAGTGGGCGAGATCCCGCTGGCCATGCAGGCCAAGCTGCTGCGCGTGCTGGAAACCGGTGAATTCCGCCGCGTCGGCGGCACCCAGACGCTGACCGCCGACGTGCGCGTGGTGTCGGCCACCAACCGCAGGCTGCTCGACGAAGTCGACGCCAAGCGCTACCGGCTCGACCTGTATTACCGCCTGGCC
>CAZONS010000142.1:0-8749 GCA_964581195.1 uncultured Thiobacillus sp.
CCGCCATCCCCTCAGCACTTCGCCCGCCGCGGTGAGCCTGGACGCGAGCGTGGCGCTGACCGCCGAGGGCGGCTTGGCGTTGCGCTATCGCCTCGTCGGCAAGACGGACGACCTGATCCTCCCCGCCGCCGCCGCGCCGCAACGGGTCGAAGGCCTCTGGCGGCACACCTGTTTCGAAGTCTTCGTCATGGGCGAGGATGCGCCCGCCTATCGCGAGTTCAACTTCTCCCCCGCCGGCGCCTGGCAGGCCTACGGCTTCCAGGCCTACCGCCGGGGCGGGCCGCTGGCGATCGCGACGGCGCCACGCATCGACCGTCTGGATGACGGCGGCTTCGGCCTCGACGTGCTGTTGCCGGCTTCGCAACTGCCGCCGGGGCCGCGCCTGCGGCTGGGGCTGTCCGCCGTCATCGAGACGGCGGATGGCGCGCTGTCCTACTGGGCCTTGCGGCATCCACCCGGCCGCCCCGACTTCCACCATTCCGATTGCCTTGCCCTGGAGCTTGTCCGTCCATGAAATACGGCCCGATTCTTGGATTGGATCGACTGCTCGTCGATCCATCGCTGCGCGCCCCCCTGCGTGGCCGCCGCGTCGCTCTGCTGGCCCACCCCGCCTCGGTCACGGGCGAGTTGACCCATGCGCTCGACGCGCTGGCCGCCCTCCCCGATATCGATCTCACCGCCGCCTTCGGCCCGCAACACGGCCTGCGCGGCGACAAGCAGGACAACATGGTGGAGTCGCCCGACTTCCTCGACCCCGTCCACGGCATCCCGGTGTTCAGCCTCTACGGCGAAGTGCGGCGGCCGACACCGGTCATGCTCGACAGCTTCGACGTGCTGCTGGTCGACTTGCAGGATCTCGGCTGCCGCATCTACACCTTCATCACCACTCTGCGCTATGTGCTGGAAGCCGCCGCCGGCGCCGGGAAAAGCGTCTGGGTGCTGGATCGGCCCAATCCCGCCGGCCGCCCGGTCGAGGGCCTGACCCTGCGCCCCGGCTGGGAGAGCTTCGTTGGCGCCGGCGCCATGCCCATGCGCCACGGCCTCACCCTGGGCGAGATGGGCCGCTGGTTCATCAAGACGCTGAAGCTGGACGTCGATTACCGGGTGATCGAGATGCAGGGCTGGCAGCCCGACGCCGCCCCCGGCTTCGGCTGGCCGCTGGGTGAACGGACCTGGGTCAACCCCAGCCCCAACGCCGCCAACCTGTGGATGGCGCGCGCCTATGCCGGCACCGTCATGCTGGAAGGCACCACCCTGTCCGAGGGGCGCGGCACCACGCGGCCGCTGGAACTGTTCGGCGCCCCCGATATCGACGCCCGCGCCCTGCTCGGCCGCATGCGCGATCTGGCGCCACACTGGCTGCAAGGGTGCATCCTGCGCGAATGCTGGTTCGAGCCGACCTTCCACAAGCACGCCGGCCAGCTCTGCGCCGGCCTCCAGATCCATGTCGAGGATGCGGCCTACGACCACGCCGCCTTCCGCCCCTGGCGCCTGCAGGCCCTCGCCTTCAAGGCCCTGCGCCAGCTCCGGCCCGACTCCCCGCTGTGGCGCGATTTCGCCTACGAATACGAACACGACCGCCTCGCCATCGATCTGATCAACGGCAGCGAATTGCTCAGGCACTGGGTGGACGACCCCGCCGCGACGCCGGCCGATCTCGATGCCCTGGCCGGCGCCGACGAAGCCGCCTGGCTGGAGGAACGGCGGGCGGTGCTGTGCTATCCGTGAGCCGGATGTAGCCTCAGCCTCGATTATCTGCCGCCCCAGGGCATCACCGGCACCGTGGAAATGCTGTTGGCGGGCGCGCCCTCGATCAGTTTCCGGCTGATCGCGAGATAGACGAGGGTGCGGTTGGCCGCGTCCCACAGACGGATCACCCGGGTTTCCTTGAACAGGATGGAGGTGTCCTCGGAAAACACCTCTTCTTCATCCGGCAGTCTGGCCGGCAGCGTGATCGGCCCGGTCTGCCGGCAGGCCAGGGAAAACTGCGAGGGATCCTGGGCCAGCCCGAGCGAGCCGTAGACGCCGCCGGTCTTGGCCTGGCTGACATGGCAGGTCACCCCCGCGATCCTGGGATCGGCGAAAGCCTCGACGCAGACCTTGTGGTTGGCGCCGATCAGCTTCCAGGCGGTGGTGACGCAGCCGACAGTTTCGGCTGTCGCCGGCGGCGCCAGGCAAATGAGCAGCGAGGCGGTGAGCAAGGTGCGTAGGCGAGTAGGTTTCATCGTGCGGGCGGTGAAGGGTGGCGGTATCAGGTCAAGCGTAGTTGCGTGAGGCGGTGAAGGCCAGGCCACAAGCCGCTGCCCGCCCGAGGGGCGACAGGCAAGCGCGAATGCCCCGTCCTGGCGTGGCAAGGACGGCGATCACCCGCGCCACAGCTGGCGTATCTTGAGGCTCAGCACCACGCCCGCGAGGACCAGCGTGACGCTGTTGGCGAGGATGATGGGCAGGCTGTCGAGGGCGATGCCGTAAGCCAGCCACAACGCCACGCCGAGGCTGAACAGGCTGTACATCCACAGCGAGATGCCGGAGAGGTCGCGGCTGACCCAGGATTTCAAGGCCTGTGGCACGAAGGCGGCGGTGGTCAGGAAGGCGGCGCCATAGCCAAGCAGGTCGGGCGGCATGGTTCAGCCCTGTCCAAGCAGGCGGACCTCGCGCTGCGGGAAGGGAATGTGGACACCGCTCGCGCGGAAAGTCAGCAGCACGGCCTGGTTGATCTGGCTGGATGCGGTCTGGAACGCCTCGATGGGCACCCAGGGACGGATCGCGATGTTCACCGAGGAATCCGCCAGGGTGGCCACCTGTACCAGCGGGGCGGGGTCGCGCAGCACGGCGGGGTTGGCGGCGAGGATGGAATCGATGATCGCCAGGGCGGCATCCAGATCACTGTCGTAGGCGATGCCGACGCTCACGTCGAGCTGCCGGATCTGGCCGTAGTTGTGCATGATTTCGCCAACGATCTTGCGGTTCGGGATGACCACGCGCGAGAGGTCGTAGTGCAGCAGAATGGTCTGGAACAGGCTGATGGATTCCACCTGGCCCTCCTCGCCGGCGAGGGAGACGTATTCGCCCACCCGGAACGGCCGCGTGAAGATGATGGTCAGGCCGGCGGCCAGGTTGGAGAGCACGCCCTGCATGGCCAGGGCCAGGCCGGCGCCCGCGACGCCGAGGCCGGCCACCAGGGGAAGCAGTTCCACGCCCAGGTTCTGCAGGGCCATCACCACGAACAGGCCGAGGATCAGGAGGCGGACGAGCTTCACCAGCAGGGTGCGCACGGTGATGTCCAGGTCGAGTTTGGCCAGGACGCCCTCGATCAGGGTGCCGACCCAGCGTCCGACGAAATGACCGGCGAGAATGATCAGGGCCGCGACCAGCACCTTGGGCCCGAATTTGAGACCCAGGTCGATGGCGGTGCTCTGCACCTGATCCAGCGCTGCGAGCTGGTTGTTCATGAGGGACTCCGGTGGATCGAATCCTCCGGATTCTATGTCCCGGCAGGCGGGTGTTGTGGCACAGGGTAGAATTCAGGGTCTGCCGTGTCTTTCGAAGGCGATCATCCGTTCCGACGCTGTGTCCTCATGCTGCGATTAACCGAAGTCAAACTCCCCCTCGATCATTCCGAATCCGATCTCCCGGCCGCCATTCTCGCCAGGCTGGGCATCACGGCGGAGCAACTGATTCGTTACGAAGTGCATCGGCGCGGCTACGACGCGCGCAAGCGTTCCGCGATCTCGCTCATCTATACCCTGGATGTCGAGGCGCGCAACGAGGCGGCGCTGCTCAAGCGCCTGCGCAATGATCCGCATGTCGCGCCGACACCGGACATGACCTATCGCTTCGTCGCGCGGGCGCCGGACGGCCTGAAGACACGTCCGGTCGTCGTCGGCACCGGCCCCTGCGGCCTGCTCGCGGGCCTGCTGCTGGCGCAGATGGGCTTTCGCCCGCTCATCCTGGAGCGCGGCAAGGCGGTGCGGGAACGCACCAAGGACACCTGGGGGCTGTGGCGCAAGGGCAAGTTGAATCCGGAATCCAACGTGCAGTTCGGCGAGGGCGGCGCCGGCACCTTTTCCGACGGCAAGCTCTACAGCCAGATCAAGGACCCGCGGCACCATGGCCGCAAGGTGCTGGAGGAATTCGTCAAGGCCGGCGCGCCGGAGGAGATTCTCTACGTCAGCAAGCCGCACATCGGCACCTTCCGCCTGGTGGGCATGGTCGAGCACATGCGCGGCGAGATCGAGTCTCTGGGCGGCGAAATCCGCTTCCAGAGCCGGGTGACCGATGTCGACATCGAGAACGGCCCCGACGGCCGTCGGATGCGCGCGTTGATCCTGGCCGATGGCGAGCGCATCGAGGCCGACCACGTCATCCTGGCGCTGGGCCACAGCGCCCGCGACACCTTCCGCATGCTGCACGAGCGCGGCGTCCATATCGAAGCCAAGCCGTTCTCGGTGGGCTTCCGGATCGAGCACCCGCAGGCGCTGATCGACCACTGCCGCTTCGGTGATTACGCCGGCAATCCCATCCTCGGCGCCGCCGACTACAAGCTGGTCCATCACGCCGGCAACGGCCGCTCCGCCTACAGCTTCTGCATGTGCCCGGGCGGCACCGTGGTCGCCGCCACGTCGGAGGAAGGACGGGTGGTGACCAATGGCATGAGCCAGTATTCCCGCAACGAACGCAACGCCAACGCCGCCATCGTGGTGGGCATCACCCCCGCCGATTTCCCGGGCGATGTGGCGGCCAACCCGCTCGCCGGCATGGATTTCCAGCGTCAGTGGGAAGAAGCCGCCTTCGTCGCCGG
This sequence comes from uncultured Thiobacillus sp., assembly GCA_964581195.1. Taxonomy (GTDB): domain Bacteria; phylum Pseudomonadota; class Gammaproteobacteria; order Burkholderiales; family Thiobacillaceae; genus PFJX01. The sequence continues at coordinate 4,802 of CAZONS010000142.1, forward strand.
TGGCGGCGACTATCGCGCCCCGGCGCAGAAAGTGGGCGATTTCCTGGCCGGCCGTCCCTCCACCGGTCCCGGCGAGGTGATCCCCTCCTACACGCCCGGCGTCAACTGGACCGACCTCTCAACCTGCCTGCCGGACTACGTCATCGCCACCATCCGCGAAGCCCTGCCCGCCTTCGAGCGGCAGATACGCGGCTTCGCCATGGCCGACGCGGTGCTTACCGGGGTCGAGACACGCACCTCCTCGCCCATCCGCCTCACCCGCGACCAGGATTGCCAGAGCCTGAACACCCGCGGCCTCTACCCGGCGGGGGAGGGCGCGGGTTATGCCGGCGGCATTCTTTCCGCCGCCGTCGACGGCATCAAGTGCGCGGAAGCCGTGGCCCTGAGCCTGGCGGCGACGGCCCGGGCATGAGCCAGGGCTTCTCCCTCGCCGCCCGCGCGCGCGGTTTCGTGTACGCCTGGCGCGGTCTCGTCCATCTGCTCGCCACGCAGCACAACGCCTGGATCCATCTCGCCGCCGCCGCCGGGGTGATGGCCGCCGGCGCCCTGGTCGGGCTGGAGCGCTGGGAATGGGCCTGGCTGATCCTGGCCATCGGCCTGGTGTTCGCCGCCGAGGCCATGAACACCGCCATCGAGACCCTGGCCGATGCCCTCTCGCCCGACTTCAACCAAGGCGTCGGACGCGCCAAGGATGTCGCCGCCGCCGCCGTGCTGATCCTCGCCCTCACCGCCGCCCTCATCGGCGCGCTGGTGTTCCTGCCGCACTTGTGATGCCCATGACCGCTACCCACCTCGACGGGCTCAACCCCGATCAACACGCCGCCGTCACCACGCCCGGTTCCGCCCTGGTCCTGGCCGGCGCCGGCTCCGGCAAGACGCGCGTGCTCACCACCCGCATCGCCTGGCTGATCCAGCAACAGGCGGTCTCGCCCGCCGGCCTGCTGGCGGTCACCTTCACCAACAAGGCGGCCAAGGAGATGCTCACCCGCCTCTCCGCGATGCTCCCGATCAACACCCGCGGCATGTGGGTGGGCACCTTCCATGGCCTCTGCAACCGCCTGCTGCGCACGCACCACCGCGAGGCGGGGCTGCCCTCGCTGTTCACCATCCTCGATTCCTCCGACCAGCTCTCCGCCGTCAAGCGCGTCCTGCGCGCGCTCAACGCCAATACCGAGACCTACGACCCGCGCCGCGTGCAGAGCTTCATCAACCAGAACAAGGAAGCCGGCCTGCGCGCCGACAAGGTGGAGGCCTGGGACCCGTTCAGCCGCCATCTGGCCGAGTACTACGCCGCCTACGACGCGCAGTGTCAGCGCGAAGGCGCGGTGGATTTCGCCGAGCTGCTGCTGCGCGCCCATGAACTGCTGAGCCGCAACGCCCTGCTGCGCGAGCATTACCAGGAACGCTTCCGCCACATCCTGGTGGACGAGTTCCAGGACACCAGCCGCCTCCAGTACGAATGGCTGAAACTGCTCAAAGGCCCCGACTGCGCGCTGTTCGCGGTGGGTGACGACGATCAGTCGATCTACGCCTTCCGTGGCGCCAATGTCGGCAACATGCAGCAACTGATGACCGATTTCGCCATCGCCCAGCCGATCAAGCTCACCCGCAATTACCGCTCGGTCTCCACCATCCTCGATGCCGCCAACGCCGTCATCAGCCACAACGAGGAGCGCCTGGGCAAGGATCTCTGGACCGACGCCGGCCAGGGCGAACCCATCCGCCACTTCCAGGCCCGCGACGATCGCGAGGAAGCGGCCTTCATCGCCGAGGAGATCCAGAACCGCCACCTCGAAGGTGAGCGCTACATCGACATGGCCGTGCTCTATCGCGCCAACGCCCTGTCACGCGGCCTCGAACACGCCCTTTTCTCCGCCGGCATCCCCTACCGCGTCTACGGTGGCCTGCGCTTCTTCGAGCGCGCCGAGATCAAGCACGCGCTGGCCTATCTGCGCATGGCCGCCAACCCGGAAGACGACAACGCCTTCCTGCGGGTGGTGAACTTCCCGGCGCGCGGCATCGGCAATCGCAGCCTGGAGGCGCTGACCGACGAGGCGAACGCCGCCGGCATCAGCCTCTGGGCCGGCGCCTGCGCCGGCGGCAAGAAGTTCGCCCCCTTCGTCCTGCTCATCGAAGCCCTGCGCGAGGAAATCCGCGATCTGCCCCTGGCCGAACAGGTGGACCATGTCGTCGCCCGCTGTGGCCTGCTGGAGTACTACCGCAACGAAAGGGACGGCGAGGACCGGGTGGAAAACCTGGAGGAACTCGCCACCGCGGCCGCCGCCCATGCCCAGGAAAGCGAAGATCAGAGCCTGGAGGGCTTTCTCGGCCACGCCGCCCTGGAAGCGGGCGAGCACGAAGCCGGCCAGGGCCAGGACGCGGTCCAGCTGATGACCGTGCATGCCGCCAAGGGCCTGGAATTTCACAGCGTATTCATCACCGGCCTCGAAGAAGGTCTTTTCCCCCACGAGAACTCGCGGAACGATGCGGATGGCCTGGAAGAAGAGCGCCGCCTGATGTACGTTGCCATTACCCGAGCCCGCAAACAGCTCTACCTCACCCACGCCCAATCCCGGATGCTGCACGGCCAGGTGCGTTACGGCCTGCCCTCCCAGTTCCTGGATGAAATACCGGAGACCCTAGTGACATCACTCACCAATCGCACCGCCCCCGCCGCGCCGCGCGCGCAGACCACCAATTTCGTCACCCGCAAGATCACCCCGGCGCCGCCGCCGCCGCCGCGCCGTCTGGCCGACGTCCCCTTCAAGATCGGCAGCCGCGTCAGCCATGCCCGCTACGGCGAAGGCGTGGTCGCCGGCTACCAGGGCCAGGCCCCGGACATGGAAATCAGGATCAACTTCCCCAAGCTCGGAGAAAAGGCGTTCCTGCTGGAATACGCCAAGCTGGAAGCCGTTTGAGCGGCAGTGAGTGACAGCGTTGGAACGGAAATGCGGCACGTGCAAACAGGATTGGAATAGCCGGGTCGCCCCTCGGCTGACCGAGACCACCCCATGTGCGGCCGCTACGCCTTCAACGCCACCCCTGCCCAGGCCGCTGAATACTTCGGATTGAGTGCCCGCGCCGACTTCGCGCCGCGCTTCAACATCCCACCCGGCACCGACATCCCGGTCATCCGCCACTCCCCCGAAGGCCAGCGGGTGCTCCACATGCTGCGCTGGGGCCTGGTGCCGCACTGGGCGAAAGACCCGGCCATCGGCAACAAGCTCAACAACGCCCGCGCCGAGACCGTGGCCGAAAAGCCCGCCTTCCGCGAAGCCTTCAAGCGACGCCGCTGCCTGATTCCGGCCAGCGGCTTCTACGAGTGGAAGAGCGAAGGCAAGCTCAAGCAGCCCTATTACATCAGCCTCAGATCCGGCGAACTCCTGGCCATGGCCGGGCTCTGGGAAACCTGGCAGTCGCCCGCGGGCGAATTGCTGCGCACCTGCGCCATCCTCACCACCGGCCCCAACGCCCTGATGCACCCCATCCACGACCGCATGCCGGTGATCCTGGCGCCGGAACACTGGCAAGCCTGGCTGACCGCACCCGCGCGGGAAATCGGCGACCTGCTCTCGCCCCATGACGCGGAGGCCATGCAGGCCTGGCCGGTGGATCGCAGGGTGAGCAAGACCGGGGAAGACGACGCGGGGATGATCGAGCCGCTGCGGGCGTGATCGCGCTTATCGCCTGAACACGTGGCCGCGGTGAAATTCCAGATACGTCTGGGGTTCTGCCGAACCATGCCTGGCTTGCATCTGCGAGTTGATCGTTGTCGAGCGTGCAAGGCCGTTTGTTGGTGCTGTAGTGCATTCGTGCAATGGAAAAGGTTTAAACATGACATCGAACGCAACGCCAGCCAGCGTCAAGGTCATGGGTGCGAATGGTCAGATTTCCCTAGCAGCCTGTCGGACTTTGGTCGTCGATAGCGAAAATCGGCCCCGGCGAGCC
>CAZONS010000143.1:0-8611 GCA_964581195.1 uncultured Thiobacillus sp.
ACGCCCAGGGTGCCACCTACGGTAGCGTTGTTGGTCACGGCGGCGGAATCGAGGGTCGCGAGGCCGGTGGTGCTCAGCGTGTTGGTGCCGACATTGCCGCTGTTGGTGATGGTGGTGGAGGTCAGCGTGCCGACGCCGGAAATATTGCCGCCGGTCATGGTCGCGGTACCGTCGGTGATGCTGCCACCGGTGATGGCGCCGCTGGCGGTGATGGTGGTGGCGCCGGAAATCGCGCCGGCGTTGGTGATGCCGCCGGCGTTGTTGTCGATGCCGCCGGTGATGTTGGCGCCACCGGCATTGACCGTCAGCACACCGCTCGAGGTCAGCGTGCCACCGGCAATGGTGCCGGACGCATTCAGGTTGCCCGCGCCAGCGCCACCCGCCCCCAGGGAGATGGTTCCGGCGGGAGAGGAAATGATCAGGCCGGTCTGGTCGATGGTGACCTGCTGTCCCGTGCCGTCGTTGATATCGAAGAGTCCTTCAGAAATGGTGGTGCCGCCCATGGAAACACCGCCACCAGCGCCAAGATCGAGTGTGCTGCCCGCGGTAAAGGCGGGGTTGGCGATGGTGACGGTGTCACCGTTGATCACTTCTCCAGCACCGCCGCTACCGCCGCTGATCGCACCGCTGACATCGGCCATCGCGCCACCCGCACACATCGCGGATACCGCAGCCACGAGCATCTTCATCTTGAATTGATTGCTGTTCATCAGACTAAACCTCCAAAAAGGTGGAACCTCATTTGACCGCGCATCGAAGCCGACAGCTGCATGTTTGCGGGCCAACGATGCTGAAAAATACCGGTTCAACATGGCGCACGGCATGGCGCGCCCCGAAAACTCCCCGCGAATGTACTACAGGCTTTTTGCTATTGGAACCTGACCGCTCAGGTTATTTCGGCATATGTCACCGATCAGGCGCGTAGGGGCGGCCTCCTGCCGCGATGCACCGGTTGCCATGTTGACGCGGCCTAGGAGCCTGTCGGACTTTGGAATCTCCGGCTGCAAATCGACCGCGCCGGCCCCTTTTTCGCCCATTTCTTGAGCAATGGTTCGACCATTCCCCAGCGAAATGGTCAACAAATGGCCTCGGCGGGGCCGCTTTTCGCTATCGGAGTCCAAAGTCCGACAGGCTCCTAGAGGGTACCCCGACGCGTTGCCGTTCGCGGCCGGGAGGCCGCTCCTACATTCGGTCTATGACCGCCAGGTCGGCGTCTGTTAAACGGCCAGCCAGGGCTTTGAGCTGGATCCCGGCGAGCAGGTGGTTGTAGCGTTCCTTGTTGAGGTCGCGGCGAACGGAAAACACTTGCTGTTGGGCATTGAGCACGTCGGTATGGGTGCGCAGGCCGGCGTCGCGGCCCACCTTGGCGCCCTGCAGGCTGGTTTCCGCCGCGCGCAGCGCCTGTTCCAGCGCGCGAATCTTGGCGGTGGCATTGCCGATGCCCAGGAAGGCCTCCGCCGCCTTGACCGAGGCCTCGCGGCGAGCCGCTTCCAGTTCCTCCCGCGCCTGGATGCGCAGGGCGGCGGCACGATCGGCGGTGGCGCTGGTGCGGCCGCCTTCGTAGATCGGCAGCGACAGGCGCAGGGAGACGCCCTGGCTGTTTTCAAGTGAGGTGTACTGGTTGGGATCGCGGGTGTGGGTGGCGCTGGCGATCAGATCAACGCTGGGATAATGGCCGGCACGGGCGCGGTCGGCGGCATGCCCGGTCAGTTCCATGGCGGTGCGGGCGCTGATGATCTTGGGATTGGCGTCCTCCACGGCGCGCAGCCAGGCCTCCAGGTTGTCCGGCTCGATCGCCAGCGTCTGGAACTGCTTCACCGGTCGTGGGCTGTCCGGCGGCAGGGTGCCGACGATGCGGGCCAGTTCGCGATGGCGCAGTTCGAGACCATAGGCCGCCTCGATGGCGTTGGCCTGGGACTGAAGCTCGCGGGCGCGGGTGTCTTCCACATCGGTGAGGGTCAGCACGCCGGCCGCGCGCAACTGCTCGGCCTCCTTGCGTTGCGAAGCGTAAGCCTCCTTCTGCGCTTCGGAGAGGGCCAGGTTGTCGGCGGCCAGCAGGGTGTCGAACACGGTGCGCGCCAAGCGCAGGGTCAGTTCAGTGGACGCTTCCACGAACTTGAGCTCCGCCAGCGCGGCGCGCGCGTTTTCTTCCTTGTAGCTGGACCATTTCTCCAGATCGAACACCGGCTGCGAAAGACGCCAGGCGACGGTCTTGGACTGGGTACCATAGTTCAGGGGCGTGGCGCCGTTCGAGTAGTCGCGCTCCAGATCGCTGTCGCCGATCTCGAACGTGGCTGAAATGCTCGGCAGCAACTGCGCGCGCCCCACTCGTCGCGCCTGGATGCCGGCATCACGGGCGGCGGCCGCGGCCTTGTAATCGGGGTCGTTCTCCCGCGCCAACTGGAGCAGGCCGCCGAGGCCCTCCCCGGCGGCGGCGGGATGGATGGGCAGACTGAAACAGAACATCGCGGCAAACAGAACGGGCAGGCCTGGTCGGCGGGGGCGACGGGCCGCGCTTGCGGAAATCAACTCATTCATGGTCAACGCTCGGTAAAGGCAAATTGCATGCGCGCCAGCAGCGGCTTCAGCAGATAGCTGGCGAAGGTTCGCTCGCCGGTCTTGATCACCACGTCCACCGGCATGCCGGCCTGGAGCTTGTGCTTGCCGAGTTTGGCGAGCAGGGCGCCATCCACGGCAACGCGACCGACGAAATAGGTGATCTCCGGGCGATGCGGGTCGGACTGACGATCGGCGGATACGTAGATCAGGCGGCCCGGCAAGGTGGGCGCGATGGTCTGTTCCAGGGCGAGGAAGTGCACGTCCGCCTCCAGCCCGGAACGGACATTGTCGATCAGCAGGGTGGGGATCTGGACCTCCACCACCAGGTTCTCGCCGCTGGGAACGATGTCCATGATCTTGTCGCCGGGGGCGATGACACCGCCGATGGTATGCGCTGCCAGCCCCACCACGATACCGCTGACCGGCGCCTTGACCTCGACGCGCGAGAGATCGTCGAGGATGGCGATATGGCGCTCCTTGAGGTCGCCCACCTGTTTCTGCGTATCGGTCAGCAAGGTGGACACTTCCTTGCGATAGTTATCGCCGGTGAGCAGCATGCGCGCGCGGTTTTCCGCGATCTGGCTCCTGGCCTGGCCGATGTTGGCGATGTCCTCGCTGCGTTGACCGGAGAGCATGGCCATGGCGCGTTCGAGCTCGAACATGCGGTTGCGCGGCACGAAGCCCTGCTCGTACATCGGCTTCAGGTTGTCGTATTCGGCGCGGAACAGGCGCAATTGTTCGGCCTTCGCCTTCTCCTGGGCGGTGAGGCCACGGATCTGTTCCTGCAGGCCCGCGATCGACTCCCGGCTCATGTTCTCTTCCGAGGACAGCGCCGCGCGACGGGACAGGAACAGTTGATTCTGCACGCGCATCGCCTCGCGGGCGTCGGACTGTTCTCGCCGCAGCAGAAACTCGGGGTAGCGGACGCTGCTCCGATCTTCCCGCTCGGCCAGCAGCCGCGCCTCCACCGCCAGGGCGGAAACGAGCTGCGCCTCGATCACACCCAGTTGCGCCTTGTATTGCACCTCGTTGAGCTTGAGCAGGGTCTGTCCGGCGGCGACCTTGTCCCCCTCCTTGACCAGGATGGCATCGACAATACCGCCCTTGAGGTGCTGCACGGACTTGACGTTGCCTTCCACCTTGAGGAATCCGTGCACCGGCACCCCCTGCGACAGCGGCGCGAACAGCGCCCAAACAAGGAAGAGAACCATCCCGACCAGCAAGACCTTTCTGCCCCAGCGCGCCGGCACCGCCGTGTCACTGGCGGCGCGCGCGGCGGGGTCGGCCAGGATGGCCTGAACCGCCGCGTCGGGCTGGTCCTTTTCGGGTAGACGGAAAAACCTGGGTAATTTCATATTCGCTTAAATCCGTGGGAGCGGCGTCACACCGCGATATTTCGTCCCGCCGTAGTGGCACAACGTCAGCACGCGTTCAACCCTTGCCATCGGCCCGGGACAGGCCTCCCGCATTCAGGGCTTCAAGCACGGCATCGCGCGGACCGTAGGCGGCCAGGGCGCCGTCGCGCAGGACCAGCAGTTTATCCACCGAGGCAAGCGCCGAACGCCTGTGCGTCATGATCACCACGGTGGCGCCCTGTTGCTTCAATTCCTTGAGGGCTGCGGCCAGCGCGGCCTGACCAGCGTCATCCAGGCTGGCATTGGGTTCGTCCAGCACCACCAGGCGGGGTTCGCCATAGAGCGCGCGCGCCAGCGCGATGCGCTGACGCTGCCCGGCGGACAGGGACGAGGCGGTAGGACCGAGCACGGTATCGTAGCCATTGGGCAGGCGCAGGATCATTTCATGCACACCGGCGCGGCGGGCCGCGGCCACCACCTTCTCTCCGTCGATATCGCCGAAGCGAGCGATGTTCTGCGCGGCCGTACCCTCGAACAATTCCACGTCCTGCGGCAGGTAGCCCAGGTAGGGCCCGAGCTGCCCCTTGTCCCAGGCGGAGACATCGGCGGCGTCGAGGCGGACATGACCTGACGTCGGCGTCCACAGGCCCACCAACAGGCGCGCCAGCGAGGACTTGCCGGCCGCACTGGGCCCGATCACACCGACGGCATCGCCCGGGTTGATACGAAATGCCAGGTTCTTCAATACCGGAGTCTCGCCGCCGGGCGGTGCCGCCGTGACATTCTCCACGGTGACCAGACCACTGGGTGCCGGCAACGGCATCGCGGCCGGCGGCGTCGGGTAATCGGCCATCAGGGTGCGCAGGCGCTCATGCGCGCCGAGTGCGGACAACCAGCCCTTCCATTGACCGATGGCCTGCTCGACCGGCGCCAGCGCGCGGCCCAACAGGATGGAACCCGCGATCATGCCGCCGGGCGAGATGATGTCGTCGATAGCCAGCCAGGCCCCCAGGCCAAGGATGAGGGACTGCGAGGTCAAGCGCACGAAACGGGTGCCGCCACCGATGACGCCAGCCCGCTCGGACGCCAGCGCCTGCAGGGCCAACACCTTGTCCTGCAGCATCGACCAGCGCGCCCGCAGGCCCGCCACCATGCCCAGCGCCTCGGCGGCTTCCGCATTGCGGAACTGGCCACTGGCCAACGAGGCGGCGCGCATCGAATTTTTCTGCGCCTCGTCCAGGGGCTGCCGGGTCATGCGTTCATTGACCAGCGCCAGGCCGAATATGAGGATCGCGGCCAACAGGGCGAATACCCCGAGCCAGGGGTGGATCAACGCGATCACCACGATATAGATCGGCGCCCAGGGCGCGTCGAACAACACCACGAGACCACCACCGCCGAGGAACTGGCGCAGGTTGGTCAGATCATGCAGGGATTGCACGGCGTTACCTTCCGGTGCGCGTAGATTGCGCCGCAGCAAGGCATCGAACACCCGCGTGCCGAGCTGTTGATCCAGTCGGATTCCGACCCTTTGCAGTATGCTGGCGCGCGCTTTCTCCAACGCTCCCATCACCGCCAGCACCACGACCAGCAACAGGGACAACATGATCAGCGTGGTGACATTGCGACTGGACAGCACACGGTCATACACCTGCAACATGTAGAGAGCCGGCGCCAGCATCATCAGATTGCTGAATAGACTGAGGCTGAAAGCGCGAATGAAGTCGGGGCGATGCGCAATCAGGGCCGCATCCAGTTCATTGTCCGGATCGAGTTTGGGAAACATTGAGCGACGAAGCGGGGAAAGGGCGGCATTGTAACCGCCAACAGGTGCGACGTCCCGCCGCGATCATCCGCCAACCACGAAGGACAACCCGCAGCGCCCGCGCAACCGGCGACATCGGCCCGAGACGGGCCTCCCACATGAAAAAAGCCGCCCCGAAGGGCGGCTTTTTATCCTGCATCACCCGCTATCAGGCAAACACATCCTGACCGTCGACGTAGAACGAACCGGCGGAGAACGCCAGGTCAGCGGAGATATCGACACCAGCCTGGCCCAGAAGGCGGATCGTGGCGCCCGTACCCGTCACGGTCACGAGCAGGTCGGAACCGCTGTCGGCGATGGTGAGCGCACCGATGTTGGCAACCACGCCGCTGTCGAAGGTGATGTCATCGGTACCCGACACGAAATCGGCGATGGTGTCGTTGCCGCCACCCGCCGCGCCGGTGAACACGAAGTTGTCCGCGCCGCTGCCGCCGACCAGATAGTCGTTGCCTGCGCCACCGAAGATCGTGTCGTTGCCTGCGCCACCGTAGATCTGATCGGCCCCGGCGCCACCCAGGAGCATGTCGTTGCCGGCATTGCCCAGGAGACGGTCACCGTTGGCGCCGGCGATCAACAGATCGTCGCCGGTGCCGCCGGACAGGGTGCCCTTGGCGCCGGTGTTGGTCATGAGCACGGAACCATCGTCGAAGCTGATGACGCCGCCGTCCAGGCTGCCAGTGAGGCTGCCGCCGGTGAGGCTGACGGCATTGCCCGACGCGGTATCCATCAGCTGGACGGAGCCGCTGGTGCTGGAACCGGCCACGACGTCGCCCGCCACCGTCAGGCTGGCGGCGGAGACACCGATGTGCAGGGTGTCGATGCTGGCATCGAAGGCGGCGGAAGCCACGCCGTCCAGACCCAGGGTCTCGTTGACCAGATCGGTGGCATCGCTGAAGTTGGTTTCGAACACCATCGGCATGCCGGCCTGGTTGAGGTCACCCAGGATGGTCAAGGTGGCGCCATCCGCCACGGCGATGTTGCCGGAGGAGTCCTTGGAGAAACCATTCTCGATGACCAGGTTGTCCCAGGCGGAGCCGGCCTTGCTGCCGTAGTTGGCATCGCCCTCGATGGCGGCCGCGGCCAGACCGTTTAGGATGACATGCAGGGTGTGGTCATCGTGGACGTAGGCGGCGTCGACAAAGCCATTGGCTGTGAAGTCGTTGCTGCCGTTGCCGTCGATATCCCAGTGCAGCTTGGCGAAGTCGAGGTTGGCGGCGATATCGTCGCCATAGCTCTCGACCACGCCCAGGAAGGACATCAGGGTACCGATGTTGCTGCCCGAGATGATCATCGTGTTGGTGGCCGCGTCATACACCGCGCCGGTATAGGCCGGAGCGGGAATGAGCGTGTCGATGGTGAAGTTTCCGGAATCGGTGCTGCCCGCCGGGGCGTTTCCGGTGGCATCGGCCATATCGGCAAAGCCGGTACCGACGGTCACCTTGTTGGTGGCGTCCTCGATGCTGGCATCCGGCGTCAACGTCGCGGTGAAGACGATGTTGTCGACCGTGCTGACCGCGCCGATGCTGCCATTCTCGACGGTGACATCAGCCGCCGTGAAGCCCTGCACCGCCTCACTGAAGGTGAAGGTGACGGTGGGGGTATCGTAGGCGTTCAGCACCGTGTCGCTGAAGGTGATGTCCACGGTCGGGCGCACCGTATCGACGGTGTAGTTGTCCGAATCGGTGCTGGCAGCGGGAGCATTGCTGTTTGCATCGGCCAGGCCAGTGCCAACGGTAATCACGTTGGTGGCATCCTCGGTCGTCACGGCGGGGGTGAAGGTAGCCGTGTAGGTGTTGCCATCGACGGCGGCAAAGCCGCTCAGCGATCCGGCGTCAACCGTCACATCGCTGGCGTCGAAGCCCGTCACGTCCTCGCTGAACTCGAAGGTGACGGTAGCGGTATCGCCAATCTTCAAAGCGGTGTCCGTCATGCTGATGACCACGGTCGGAGCCAGGGTGTCGACGGCCTGCACGGACTGGACGGCTGCATCGTTGCCGTTGCCGGCGGTGTCCTGCGCTGCGCCGCCAGCGACGTCAACGGTCAGGTTGCCTTCGAAATCTGCATCCGGGGTCACCACCAGGGTGTAGGTCTGCGCATCCACCGCGGTGAAGGTGCCTTTGGTGCCGTTGGCCACGGTCACATCGCTGGCATCGAAACCGGTGACGTCCTCGTCGAAGGTGAAGGTATAGGTGACGTCGCCACCGGCGATATTGGCCACACCGGCTTCGTCATCGGTGATGACGACGGTCGGGTTGGTGGTGTCGATGGTGATGCTGGTCGCTCCCGACAGCACGCCGACGTTGCCGTTGACATCAGTCGCCTGCGCGGTCAACGCGTAGGTTGCTTCGGGCAGAGCGCCCATCGCGGCATTGATATCCACGCTCCAGTTGCCGGAACCGTCCGCCGTGACCGTATCCACGCTGGCCCCATCCAGGAACAGTTCCACCGAGGCACCCGCTTCCGCCGTACCGCTCACGACCAGCGTATCGTCATTGGTGATGCCGTCGCTGTTGCTGCTGCCGTTGTCGTCGGCAATACCGCTGATCACCGGCGCGGCGGGGGCCAGGGTATCCACCACCTGCACGGACTGGGTCGCGGCGACACTGGGGTTGCTGTTGGCATCGACACCCGCACCGGCGCCGACATCCACGGTCATGTTGCCCTCGAAACTGGCTGTCGGGGTCACCACCAAGGTATAGGTGTTGCCGTCCACGGCGGTGAACACGCCCTTGCTGCCGTTGGCCACGGTGACGTCGCTGGCGTCGAATCCGGTCACGTCCTGGCTGAACTCGAAGGTGTAGGTCACATCGCCGCCGGCGATATTGGCCACGCCCGCTTCGTCATCGCTGATGACCAGGGTCGGAGCCAGGGT